>JACMLV010000878.1 GCA_014379395.1 Burkholderiaceae bacterium | reverse complement strand
GCGCCAGCGCTGCTTGCCGGAACACGCGATCACGCGCGTGCCGCAGGGCTTCGGCGTGGTGCGCCTGGGCGAGGCGCGCCGCCTGCGCGCCGACCAGGACCAGGACCCGACCCTGGCTTCGGCCCTGGCGCGCGCCTTCGAGGACATGGTCGGCCGGGCCGGCATCGTCGTCGTCGACGGCCAGTTCGAGGGCGACCGCTTTCCGCTGGCCGCGCTCGACAACTCGGAAATCGTGGTGCAGGTGTCCTCCAGCGGGGTCTCGATCACGGCCGCCTATCGTCTGATCAAGCGCCTCGGCCAGGAACTCGGGCGGCGCCCGTTCGGCATCCTCGTCACCGGCGCCTCCGAGGTCGAGGCCAAGGTGATCTACGACAACATGGCGCAGGCCGCCACGGCCTACCTGGCGCTGAATCTGACCTCGATGGGCTCGGTGCCCGCCGACGAATACCTGCACCGCGCCGCGCGCCTCGGGCGCGCCGTGATCGACGCCTTCCCGATGGCCGGCGCCTCGGTCGCGTTCCGGCGCCTGGCCGGGCGCTTTTCCGGCCAGCCCGGGTCCTCACTCTATCGCAGCGGGAGCAACAGCCATCTTAGCGCCTGAGAAACTATAAGCGACCATGTATACGGTTAAAGGTAAGGCGAACAAGGATCAGCTGCTGACTGTCCACATTCCGCTCGTCAAGCGGTTGGCGCACCACATGAAGGCCAAGCTGCCGCCCTCGGTCGAGGTCGACGACCTGGTGCAAGCCGGCATGATCGGCCTGCTCGACGCCATCAACCGCTACGAGGAAACCCACGGCGCCCAGTTCGAGACCTATGCGGTGCTGCGCATCCGCGGCGCCATGCTCGACGAGCTGCGCACCAGCGACTGGCTGCCGCGCAGCATGCGCCAGAACATGCGCAAGATCGAGACGGCGATGAGCACGCTGCAGCAGCGCCTCGGCCATCCGCCCACCGAGTCCGAGGTGGCCAAGCTGCTCAAGGTCTCGCTGACCGAGTACCAGGACATGCTGTCCGACGGCGGCGGCCACCAGCTGCTGTACTACGAGGATTTCCACGACGCCGAGGGCAGCGACGGCTTCCTCGACCGCCATTGCATCGACGAGGGCGGCGATCCGCTGCGCGCGCTGCTCGAAACCGACTTCCGCCAGTCCGTCATCAACGCCATCGAGGCGCTGCCGCCGCGCGAGAAAATCCTGATGGGCCTGTACTACGAGGAAGAACTCAATTTGAAGGAAATCGGCGCCGTGATGGGCGTGTCCGAGTCGCGCGTGTCGCAACTGCACACGCAGGCCGTGGCGCGCCTGCGCGCATCACTCAGGGAGACGGCATGGACTGGGCCAGCGTAGCCGGACTGTTGCTGGCGATCGCCGGCATCGCCGCCGGCCAGGCGCTCGACGGCGGCAAGCTGGCCTCGCTGGTCCATCCGGCCGCCTTCGCCATCGTGGTGGTCGGCACGCTGGGCGCGGTGTTGCTGCAAAGCCGGCTGACACTGTTCCTGCGCGGCATGCGCATGCTGCGCTGGGTGTTCCAGCCGCCGCCGGACGGGCGCGCCGCGCTGGCGCGCGACGTCGCGCAGTGGAATGCCAGCGCGCGCCGCGACGGCCTGCTCTCGCTCGAACAATACATGCAGGCCAGCAAGGACGGCTTCATCGCCAAGGGCCTGCGCATGATCGTCGACGGCATCGAGGCCGACAAGCTGCGCCATCTGCTCGACGTCGAGATCTCCGCCTATGAGACGGCGAACCGCCAGGCGGTGCGGGTGTGGGAGGCGGCGGCCGGCTACGCGCCCACCATCGGCATCCTGGGCGCGGTGCTGGGCCTGATCCACGTGATGGAGAACCTGAGCGAGCCGGGCAAGCTGGGCGGCGGCATCGCGGTCGCCTTCGTCTCGACCATCTACGGCGTCGGCCTGGCCAACCTGTTTTTCCTGCCGATCGCCAACAAACTGAAGGCCATCGTCTCGCGCCAGGTGGCGCAGTACGAGATGGTGGCGGCGGTGTTTTACGACATCGCCAGCGGCGACCATTCGCGCATCATCGAAGAGCGCATCGCCAGCCTGATGCGCGAGTACTAGCGATGTGGCGGCGCGCGCGCAGGAAGTACGACGAGGACCCGGACAACGCCGACCGCTGGCTGATCTCCTACGCCGACTTCATCACCTTGCTGTTCGCCTTCTTCGTCGTCATGTACGCGATCTCCTCGGTCAACGTCAGCAAGTCGCGCGTGCTGTCCAATTCGATCGGCGACGCCTTCGGCCTGCTGCGCCCGGGCGCCGCGCCCATCGTGGTGGTCGAGCCGCAGCAGGCGGTGGCGCTGCCGAACCCGATCGCCAAGCGCCGCGCCGAGGCCTTGAGGCGCGAAAAGGAGCACATGACCCACCTGGCGCGCGACCTGCTCTCGACGCTGGCGCCGCTGGTCAAGGAGGGCAAGGTGCGCGTCACCCAGGACAGCCGCGGCGTGAGCGTCGAAATCAACGCCAGCGTGCTGTTCGATCCGGGCGAGGCCAGGCTGACGCCGGAATCGGACCAGGCGCTGCGCGCGGTGGCCGGCTTGCTCAAGGACGATCCGCACAAGGTGCAGATCGAGGGCCACACCGACAACGTGCCGATCGCCAACCCGAGCTTTCCGTCGAACTGGGAACTGTCGGCCGTGCGCGCCAGCGCCGTGGTGCGTCTGTTCATCGACAGCGGCGTGGCGCCGGCGCGCCTGACGGCGGTCGGCCACGGTTCGAACTGGCCGGTCGGGCCGAACGACACGCCGCAGGGGCGGGCGCGCAACCGGCGCGTCGCCATCACCATCTTGTCGGCGCTGCCCGACAATGTCGTCGAACTGCCGGCCGAGGCGCCGAAGTAGGGCCGATCAAGGCTTGCGGCGTTTCGCCTCGAACGCCGGCTGCGCCCATGCCGGATCGGCGCGCTGGCCTCGGCCGCGTCCGCGCAGGAGCGCCTATCATCTGAAAATCGTGTTCTGGAAATGAACCGGCCCGGGCGGGCCGGCGCCGCCGGCGGTGTTAGCCGATCACCAGCTTGCGGCTGGGCGGGACGTTGCTGGTCTGGCCGCTCGGGCCGTAGGTGGTGTGGTTGCTCTGGGTCGGCGGGCGCAGCGCGTCGAGCGCGGTGCGGGCGTGCGCCATGTGCTTGTTGATCAGCATGCCGTTGACCCGGTTGAGTTCCTTGGCCTGGCGCGTGCAGGCCAGCAATGCCGACCACGGCGCGTTGCCGTCCTCGTTGCCGGGCGCGGCCAGCCAGGCCGCCATGCCCGCCTCGGAGGCGGGAAAGCCGGCCGCCGCCAGTTGCGCGTGGAGATC
>JACMLV010000877.1 GCA_014379395.1 Burkholderiaceae bacterium | reverse complement strand
GCCCGGTCAATCTGGCGCTCGCGCTCGCGCTGGGCGCGGCGCTGCCGTCGGCGCCGGTGGTCGGCGGCGCCATGCTGGTCGGATTTTTCGCCTATGGCGTCAGCCTGACGCTGTTCGTGCTGGCCCTGCGCCACCTCGGCGCGGCGCGCAGCGGCGCCTACTTCTCGATCGCGCCCTTCTTCGGCGCGCTGCTGGCGCTGCTGATGGGCGAGCCGCTCACCCTGCCCCTGGCGGCCGCGGCGGCGCTGATGGCGTTCGGCATCTGGCTGCACCTGACCGAGCATCACGCGCACGCCCACACCCACGAGGCGCTGGCGCACGAGCACGCGCACGCGCACGACGCCCACCATCAGCACCGCCACGATGACGGGGCCGACGTCGCGCCGGGCGCGCGCCACAGCCATCCGCACGTGCACACCGGCCTGACGCACACGCACGCCCATTTTCCCGATTCGCATCACCGCCATACCCACGACTAGTGTAGTGTTGCGCTCTTCTTGCGACATAAAAATGCGTCTTTTCCGCCGATACCGCGTCAAAAATCCTCGCAATACCCCGGTATTGCTGCGGTTTTTTCCTTGTCTCGGCGAAAAATCCGCTATTTTTATAAGTCGCAATCAGCGCGCAACACTACACTAGCCGCGCGGCGACGCCGATGTATGATGTCGGCTCGCATCGGCGAACGGGCGGCGCGCGCCGTCCCCACCTTCCCAGGAAACCGCATTGAACCCATCGCATAAACGCCTCATCCTTGCCGCCGGCCTCGGCCTCCTCCTGCTGGCCGGCTGCGACAACGCGGTGCGTGCCAAGCGCCACGCCGCCTTCATCGTCCGGGGCGACGCCGCCAGCGCGCTCTATCCGGTGGCGGTCGCGCGCGACAGCGAAAACGTCAGCATCACGCTCAAGGACGCGGCGCCGACGCCGCAGGTGTTTTCCATCGACGCGGCCGGCCATGCGACGCAGTTCAACGCGACCATCAACGGCCATGTCCTGATGGTGCCGGCCAAGTTCGAGCGCCTCGAATTGCGCCACGCCGGCGCCACGCCGGTGACGATCGTCGACGGCGACACGGTCAAGTAGAAATGTTGGCGCCGGCCGGCGCCGGGCGCGGCCGATCAGGCGGCGCTGCGATCGGCCGGCAGGGACGCGGCCGGTTCGGCATGGTCCAGATCGGGCCGCTGCCACGGATCGACGTGGGTCATCAGGTTGAGCACGCGATGGCGCTGCATCACGCGCTGGCGGGCGGCGACGGCGATGTCGTGGCCGGCTTCGACGGTGAGCTGCGCATCGACTTCGATGTGGGCGTCGACCACGATCATGTCGCCCATCTTGCGGGTGCGCACGTCATGCACGTTGCTCACGCCGGGCGTCTCGGTCAGGGTGCGGCGGATCGCCTCGACCTCCTGCTCGTCGGCCGCGCGGTCCATCAGGTCGTGCAGCGCGCTCCAGCCGAATTCCCAGCCCATCTTGCCCACCATCAGGCCGACGACCAGCGCGGCGATCGGGTCGAGGATCGGGTAGCCGGCCAGGTTGCCGATGATGCCCAGGCCGACCACGGCCGACGAGGCGGCGTCCGAGCGCGCGTGCCAGGCGTTCGCCACCAGCATGCTCGACTTGACCGCCTTGGCGACCGCCAGCATGTAGCGAAACAGCAGTTCCTTGGCGACCAGGGCGGCGCCGGCGACCCACAGCGCCACCGGATGCACGGCCGCCACGCTGGCCGGCGCCTGCAGCTTGACGACGGCCGACCAGAGCATGCCGACGCCGACGGCCAGCAGCAGCGCGCCGAGCACCAGCGAGGCGGCCGTCTCGAAGCGCTGGTGGCCGTAGGGATGGTCGTCGTCGGCGTCCTTTTTGCTGTGGTGGCCGGCCAGCAGCACGACGAAGTCGGCCACCAGGTCGGACAGCGAATGGATGCCGTCGGCCACCAGGCCCTGCGACTTCGACAGCACGCCGACGGCGATCTGGATCACCGACAGCACGCAGTTGATGACCACGCTGACCCAGGTGCTGCGCGCGGCGGCCGCGGCCCGTTGCGCCGGGTGCGCGGCGTCGTCTTCGTGGTCGGGAAACTCGGAGTGGTTCATGGGGGGCGGCGGATCGGGAAAATGCGGCGAGTCTAGCATCGCGTGGCAAACCCGGCAATGATGGGCGGCCTATGTGTGGGGGCCGCCGCGGCAGGTTTTTGTGTCCACTCTGGGGGCGCTTCCGCGTGGGCACATACAGCCGTGCCCCCCCTACCGACGAACGCGCTGGGGGCCGGCACGGCTTTACCGTGCCCACGCGGATGTGTGCGCTGCTACGTGCCGATCACGCCGGTCAGGACGGCGCCGTCTTCGCTGGCGCTCCAGTCGATATCGACGGCGACGCTGCTGCCATCCTTGCGCAGCAGGACCGCGGCTTGGCGCGGCCCCGGCGCGTCGAGTCCTGCGCTCAAGTCGCCAAAGCCCAGCTGGGCCGGATCGGCGGCCAGCAGTTCCTGGCGGCTGTAACCGAGCAGGCGGCACAGCGTCGCGTTGGCGTCGACCAGGCGCCCTCCGGCGCGCTCGATCAGGCACAGGCCGGCGCCGATGGCGTCGAGCGCGCCGCGCAGGCGCTGCTGTTCGCGGTTCGGGCGCATCCGTTCGGTGATGTCCATGCCGATGCCGCGGTAGCCGATGAAGCGGCTGGCCGCGTCGAACATCGGCTCGCCGCTCACTTGCAGGTATTGGGTGGTGCCGTCGGCGTTGCCGCGGCTGTAGACGAAGTCGAGGAAGGGCTTGCGCTCGGCGATGTTGGCGTCGAGCAGCGCGCGCTCGGCGGCGTTCCAGCGCGACGCAGGATTGCCGCCGGCGTCCGCGCCCGCCCCAGCGCCGGCCTCGATGCCGAGCATGTCGAACACCGGCCCGGACACCTTGGTGAACTTGCCCTGCGCGTCCTGCTCCCAGTACCAGTCCGAGGACAGTTCGGTGAAGCTTTTAAAACGCGCCTCGCTCTCGCTCAGTTCAAGGGTGCGCTCGCGCACGGTCCGCTCCAGGATGACGTTGTAGTCGGCCAGCTTGCGGTACAGCAGCCGCACCTCGAGCATGTTGCGGATGCGCGTTTGCACTTCGACCAGGTCGAACGGCTTGCTCACAAAATCCTTGGCGCCCGCTTGCAGCGCGCGCAGCTTGTGCCCCGGCTGGGCGGTGATGACCAGCACCGGCAGGTAGCCGTTGGGATCGATCTCCTTCAAGCCCGCCATGACCTCGAAGCCGTCCATGTCCGGCATTTGCAGGTCGAGCAGGATCAGGTCGAACGGCGCCGCCGCGTGCAGCGCGCGCACGGCGCGCGGATCGGTGGTCGAGGTGATGTGCAGATAACCGGCGTTGGCCAGCATTTGTTCGAGCAGCATCACATTGGCCTCTTGGTCGTCGACGATCAGGATGCGGGCGTTCAGGATTTCGGATGCGTTGAGCATTACAACTTCTTTCTAAAAATCGCCGGCCTGGAATGTCAGGCCGATCCCCCGGCCGCGGCCGGGGCGTGGATGTTGTGGTCGGCGGCGAAGCGCAGCGCCACGTCGAGCGCGTCCATGAATTCGCGCACCTTGATCGGTTTGGTCAGGTAGCTGAAGAAGCCCGCCTCCAGCCCTTTTTGTATGTCGTGCGGCACCGCGTTGGCCGACAGCGCCAGCACCGGGATGTGCGCCGTGAGCGGATCGGCGCGCAGGATCTTCAGCGCGCCGAAGCCGCTGATGCCGGGCAAGTTCAGGTCCATCAGGATCAGGTCCGGCTGGTAGGCGCGCGCCAGCTGGATGCCGAGGTGGCCGTCGATCGCGGTCAGCAGGCGCAAGTCGCTGCGGCGCGCGATCAGTTGCTCGACCAGCGCCAGGTTGGCCGGGTTGTCCTCGACGTAGAGCAGCGTGCTCAGCTCGTGGGCCGGGTGCGGCGCCGGCGCGTCGAGCGCGCGCTCTCTCTCCTCGCAATTGTCGAGCGCGGGCGCGTCGGCCCCGGCCAGCTCGACCCAGAACGTGGTGCCGACGCCGACTTCGCTCTCGACGGCGATGCTGCCGTTCATCAGCTCGACGAGCTGCTTGGTGACGACCAGGCCGATGCCGGTGCCCTCCTCGGCGCCGCTTTCCTGGCCGAGCCGGTTGAACGGCTGGAACAAGTGGCTCAGCTGGTTCTCGTCCAGGCCGGCGCCGGTGTCGCGCACGCCGATGCGCACCCGGCCGCCGCTGGAGGCGCAGCTGACCTCGACGGAGCCGCCGGCGCCGTTGTATTTGATCGCGTTCGACAGCAGGTTGATCATCACCTGCTTGACGCGGGTGCGGTCGCCATGCAAGTACGGCAGGCGGTCCGGGCGCGGGAACAGCATCGCGATGCCGCGCTTGCGCGCCTGCGGCTCGATCAGGGCCTGGCAATCCTGCATGATCTCGGCCAGCGCCAGCGACTCCTGCGACATCGTCACCTTGCCCGACTCGATCATCGCCAAGTCGAGGATTTCGTTGATCAGGCGCAGCAGATACCAGCCGGCCTTGAGGATCTGGTCGATCGAGCGCTGCTGGCCGGGCGACGGCGGCGGGGTGTCCGAGGCCATCAGCTGTGCGAAGCCGAGCACGCCGTTCAGCGGCGTGCGCAATTCGTGGCTCATGCTCGAGAGGAACTCCGACTTGGCCAAATTCGCCTTCTCGGCCACGGCGCGGGCGCGCTCGAGCTCCATGTTGGTCTCCTGCAGCGCGTGCTCGAACTGCTTGCGCTCGGTGACGTCGCGCGCGGCGGCGAACACGCCCTGCAATTTGCGGTCGCGGTCGTGGAAGGTGGTGGCGTTGTAGGACACCACCGTTTCCTTGCCGTCGCGCGCCTGGGCGGTCAGCTCGTAGTTGGTGACCTTGCCTTCGCCGAGCACGCGCGTGATGGCCGCCTCGGCGCGATCCGGGTCGGTGAAGTAGTTCTTGAACGGCGCGCCGATGAGCTCGTCGCGCGTGCAGCCGGTGAGCGCCTCCATCTGCTGGTTGACGTCGCTGATGATGCCGCGCGGGTCGGTCGTCATCAGGGCGTCGATGTTCGATTCGATCAGCGAGCGGGTGTAGAACTGCTGGTCGCGCAGGCGCTGGTCGAGCCGGGCCTGCTCGGCCTCGACCTGCTTCCTGGCCGTGTTGTCGGTGCCGATCAACAGGTAGCCGATCACCTTTTCCT
>JACMLV010000876.1 GCA_014379395.1 Burkholderiaceae bacterium | reverse complement strand
GTGGATATTTAATTGATAACACCTGTTGCGGCGAGGACTTTATTTCCGGCTCAATTCTACGCCGGAAATGAAGCCGCTTGGAGCCCGCGTGGATGGGGGGGGGCGGCCGCGGACGGCGCCCCGAAAGGCCGGCCCGCCCGTTTCCAATCCGGCGTGATCCTGGTGCTAACATGGGCAAACGCGCAAGATGGCGTCCCTTACCGAGTTCAATGAGCGGAATAACACGATGACGGAAAATACGATGCCGGCCGGCGCCAGTCAGGCCCGCCTGATCGGCGCGCTGGCGCAGGCGTTGCGGCGGCGCGGCCGGGAGGTCGAGCTGTTCGAGACGCACATCTCGACGGTGCTGGTGGCGCCGCCCGACGCCTATAAGTTCAAGAAGCCGCTGCGCTTCGACTTCCTCGATTTCTCCACCCTGGAGGCGCGCCGTTTTTACTGCGAGGAGGAAGTGCGCCTGAATCGCCGCCTGGCGCCACAACTGTATCTGGGCGTGGCCGCCATCGGCGGCGGCGCGCGGCAACCGGTCATCGACCAAACGGGCGAGCAAGCTGACGCGCCGCTCGAGTACGCGGTGGCCATGCGCGCCTTTTCCCAGCAGGCGTTGTGGAGCGAGCGCATCGCCCGGCGGCTGCTCGGCGCGGACGAGATCGACGACCTGGCGCGGCTGCTGGCGCGCTTTCACGGCGCCGCGCCGCGCGCGCCGCTTGAAAGCGCCTGGGGCGGTATCGACGTGCTGCGCAAGACCGGCGACGACAACCTCGTCCTGTTGGATGCGCTGGCGCGCGACGACGACGAAAAGCACGAAATCGCCGTGCTCAGGCACTGGCAGGACGCGCGCCGGCGCGCGCTGGCCACGCGCTTCGGGCAGCGCAAGGCGGACGGCTTCGTGCGCGAATGCCACGGCGACCTGCACAGCGCCAACATCCTGACGCAGGGCGGCGAGGTGGCGGCGTTCGATTGCATCGAGTTCAACGAGAGCCTGCGCTGGATCGACGTCATCAACGACCTCGCCTTCATTTGCATGGATCTCGAGTTTCACGGCCTGCACGCGCTGGCGGCGCGCCTGCGCAACGGCTATCTGGAGGAGGGCGGCGACTACGAGGGCGCGGCGCTGCTGCGCTATTACCAGACCGAGCTGGCGCTGGTGCGCTGGAAAATCAACTGGCTGCGCGCGCGCAGCCAGGACGCGGGGCCGGAGGCGCCGGCCTGCGAAGCGCTGGCGGCCCGGTATCGCGCCTACGCGCTGCAAACGATGCGGCCGGGACGGGCGGCGCTGGTCATCACGCACGGCTTGTCGGGCAGCGGCAAATCGACGCTGGCGCGCATCCTGGTCGAACTGTGCGGCGCGGTGCGGATCCGCTCCGACGTCGAGCGCAAGCGGCTGTACGGGGCCGCGCCGGACGGCACGGGGGCGGCGCCACCGGCGAACGAACTGTATGGCGCGCAAGCGAGCGCGGCGACCTACGCGCGCCTGCGCGCGCTGGCCGCGCAACTGCTGCAAGCGGGCCTGCCGGTGATCGTCGATGCGACCTTTTTGCAGCGCGCGCGGCGCCACGATTTCGCGGCGTTGGCGGACGCGCTCGGCGTGCCGTTTTTCATTCTCGATATCCGGGCCGGCGCGGACACGCTGCGCGCGCGCCTGATCGAGCGCGCGCGGCGCGGCAACGATGCGTCCGATGCCGGAGTGGAGGTGCTGGAGCGCCAGCTGGGCGTCGACGAGGGC
>JACMLV010000875.1 GCA_014379395.1 Burkholderiaceae bacterium | reverse complement strand
TCCACAAGATCGGCGGCGCCGCGCTGGCGGCCGAACTGGACGCCAAGCGCGCCATCCGCGAGGGCGCCGAGCTGGCCGCGCGTCTGTAAGTCCAGTGCGCGCCCGGCTCCCGACGGCTGTCGAAAACCTCCAGCACATGGCGCGCCATGCCGGCCGCCAGCTCCTGCTCGCCGATGAACACCTGGCCGGCGCGCTCGCCGCGCAGCAGCTCGGCCTCCTCCTCGCTGTCGGTGCGCAGCACGCAGGCGATGCCCGGATTGAGCGCGCGCGCCGTCTCTATCATGGCGCGCACGCGAAAAGTGTCCGGGGTGGCGATCACCAGCATCGTCGCGCGCGCGATATGGGCCTGGATCAGCACCGCCGGCTCGCCCGCGTCGCCGGCGACGGCGCCGATGCCCTGCTTGCGCAACTGCTCGACCAGCTCGCGATTCTGCTCGGCCACGATGAAATGCACGCCGCGCTCGGCGAGCATCTCGCCGATGCGGCGCCCGACCCGGCCATAGCCGACCAGCACCACCTGGCCCGACAGCTGCTCTTGGTCGTGCGTCATCGGCAACTCGGCCAGCGGGTCGCCGGCGCGCTCGAACTGGCGCGTCAGGCGCGCCGCCAGGCCGGTTCCGTCCAGCCAGCGCTGCAACGGCTTGACGCTGCCAAACACCAGCGGATTGAGCGCGATCGAGATGATCGCGCCGGCCAGGATCAGGCTCTGGCCGTCGTGCGGCATCAGCCCCAGCGAGAGGCCGAGCGCGGCCAGGATGAAGGAGAACTCGCCGATCTGCGCCAGGCTGGCCGAAACCGTCAGCGCCGTCTTGAACGGATAGCGCAGCGCCAGCACCAGCAGGAAGGCGGCGATCGACTTGCCGAAGATGATGACGGCGCACACCGCCAGCACGCGCCAGGGTTGCTCGATCAGGATGGCCGGCTCGAACAGCATGCCGACCGAGACGAAGAACAGCACCGCGAACGCGTCGCGCAGCGGCAGCGATTCCTGCGCCGCGCGGTGGCTCAGTTCCGATTCGCGCAGCACCATGCCGGCGAAGAAGGCGCCGAGCGCGAACGACACGCCGAACAGCTCGGTCGAGCCGTAGGCGATGCCGACCGCCGCCGCGACCACGCACAGGGTGAACAACTCGCGCGAGCCGGTGCGCGCCACCTGCCACAGGATCCAGGGAAACAGGCGGCGTCCGACCAGCAGCATGAACGCGATGAAGGCGGCCACCTGGCCGAGCGTGACGGCCAGCGTGCGCCACAGGCCGCCGGCGTCCACGCCTTGCCCTTCGCCTTTGATCGCGCCGGCGAAGGCCGGCAGCAGCACCAGCACCAGCACCGTGACCAGGTCTTCGACCACCAGCCAGCCGACCGCGATGCGGCCGTTGAGCGAATCGAGGATGCCGCGCTCCTCCAGCGCGCGCAGCAGCACCACGGTGCTGGCGACCGAACAGCGCCAGCCCGAACACCAGCCCGCCGCCCAGGCTCCAGCCCCAGAAATGCGCCAGCGCCATGCCCATCGCGCTGGCCACCGCGATCTGCGGCACGGCGCCGGGCAGGGCGATGCGGCGCACCTCCCACAAGTCGTCGAGCGAAAAATGCAGGCCGACCCCGAACATCATCAGCATCACGCCGATCTCGGCCAGCTGCCCGGCTAGTGTAGTGTTGCGCGTTGATTGCGACTGATAAAAATAGCGGATTTTTCGCCGAGACAAGGAAAAAACCGCAGCAATACCGAGGTATTGCGAGGATTTTTGACGCAGTATCGGCGGAAAAGACGCATTTTTATGTCGCAAGAAGAGTGCAACACTACACTAGCGCCTGGTCGGCCACGAAGCC
>JACMLV010000874.1 GCA_014379395.1 Burkholderiaceae bacterium | reverse complement strand
CGATCCCGGCGCCCGCCGCCAGCGTCGCCCCGGCGCCCGCGCCAAGCGCGATGATCATCGACACGCCGGTGCGGGCCGGCCAGCGCATCTATGCGCGCGGCTGCGACCTGATCATCATGGCGACCGTCAACAACGGCGCCGAAATCATCGCCGACGGCAGCATCCACGTCTATTCGTCGTTGCAGGGCCGCGCCCTGGCCGGCGCCTCGGGCAACGCCGGGGCGCGCATTTTCGCCCTGTCGATGAAGCCGGAACTGGTGTCGATCGCCGGCGTCTACCGCACCTTCGAGGAGGGCCTGGCGCCTGAACTGGCGCGCAACCCGGCGCAAATCCGCTTGGTCGGCGACCGCCTCGATATACTGTCCGTCAATATTGCAACCCGTACCTAAGCTGCGCCATCTGAAAAGGATTTTTTGTGACAAGAATTATCGTTGTGACGTCCGGCAAGGGCGGGGTCGGCAAGACCACTTCAAGCGCCAGTTTCTCGACCGGCCTGGCGCTGCGCGGCCACAAGACCGCCGTGCTCGACTTCGACGTCGGCCTGCGCAACCTCGACCTGATCATGGGTTGCGAGCGGCGCGTCGTGTATGACCTGATCAACGTGATCAACGGCGAGGCGACGCTGAACCAGGCCCTGATCAAGGACAAGCACTGCGACAACCTGTTCATCCTGCCGGCCTCGCAAACGCGCGACAAGGACGCCCTGTCGGAGGACGGCGTCGAGCGCGTGCTCAACGAGCTGGTCAACATGGACTTCGAATACATCATCTGCGATTCGCCGGCCGGCATCGAGCACGGCGCGCTGATGGCCTTGACCTTCGCCGACGAGGCCATCATCGTCACCAATCCGGAAGTGTCGTCGGTGCGCGATTCGGACCGCATCCTCGGCATCATCCAGGCCAAGTCGCGCCGGGCCCAGACCGGCGCCGAGCCGGTCAAGGAACACTTGCTGATCACGCGCTATTCGCCCAAGCGGGTCGAGGCCGACGAGATGCTGTCCTACGAGGACGTGCAGGAAATCCTGCGCATCCCCCTGATCGGCATCATTCCGGAATCGGAATCGGTGCTGGCCGCCTCGAACCAGGGCAATCCGGCGATCCATTTCAAGGGCACCGACGTGGCCGAGGCCTACGAGGACGTGGTGTCGCGTTTCCTCGGCGAAAAACTGGAATTGCGCTTCACCAACTACGAAAAGCCCGGCTTCCTGGCGCGCATTTTTGGGGGAAAGTGATATGGCCTTGCTTTCCTTCCTCTTCCCGCCGAAGCTGAAAACGGCCTCGGCGGCCAAGGAGCGCCTGCAGATCATCATCGCGCGCGAACGCAGCGGACGCGACGGCCCGGACTTCCTGCCCGCGCTGCATAAAGAGCTGATCGAAGTGATTTCGCGCTACACCAAGGTGAATCCGGAAGACATCAAGATTTCGCTCGACCGCCAGGGCAATCTGGAAGTGCTCGACGTCAACGTGGTGCTGCCCGACGCTTGAGTCGCCGAGGTGGCTTAGCGGGGCCGCGCCACCAGCAGTTCCTGCGCCACCACGGCGCAAGCGTCGACATGCCGATAGCCGATCTGCCGGCAAATGACGAAGCTGAGCGCGGCCGACGCGAGCTGGCCGGCCAGCGGCACCAGCCGCAGCGCCTGCCGCGCCAGCAGTTTCGCGCCGCTGTGGCGCAGCAGCCGCAAGGCCAGTCCGCGCGTCACCAGCTTGCCGACCAACAAGCCGCCCATGCCCAGCGCCGCCTCGTAGGCGAGCAACTTGAATTCCGGGCGCAAGCGCGCGATCTGCTCGGGCGTGAGGCCGAACTGGTGGTTGATGTCGTTGATCAGCGTGGCAAACAGGCTCAGGTCGGACATCACGTCGAGGCCCGGCAAGGGCACCGCAGCGACGCCGGCCGAGAGCAGCGCCCGGCGCCGCACCAGTTGCCGGCAATGCTCGCGCACCTGCTCGATATCGGCGCGGCTGGCGGGCATCAAGGTCCAATCCACGGGCTTGCTGTTGCTCATCGTTTTCCTCCCGTTTTCCGCCATAACAAGCGCGCCCGGCCGGCGGGCCGAACGCGACCCGGCTAGCCACACTAGTGTAGCGCGAAGCGCGCCAGGCCGACGCACGGCCCGGCCGGCGCGCCGATCTCTGTTATACGCCGATCTCTGTTATATTTTTGGAAGCCGGTTTTTCCATATTGCCGATGCGCGCCGCGCCGCATCATCTCGCCCCACCCCGCGTCTCCATGCCAATTGCCGTACTCAATCGCCATCCCCGCCAGAGCGCGCTCATCCACCAGATTTTGAGCGGCGCCGGCCACGCCTGCCACACCTTCAAGAACGCCAGGGAGATGCTGGCCCATTTGCGCAAGGACGGCTGCGACATGCTGATCCTCGACTGGCAGGCGGTCGGCCCGGACGGCGCGGAAGTGCTGCGGCGGGCGCGCGACAAGCTCACCCCCGGCGCGCCGGTGCTGTTTTTGAGCGACTGCGCGAGCGAGGACGAGATTCTGGCCGGTCTGGCCGCCGGCGCCGACGACTACCTGCTCAAACCGCTGCGCGGCAACGAACTGTTGGCGCGGGTGCAGGCCCAACTGCGCCGCGCCTATCCCGACCAGCACGGCGCCGAGCAACTGCAATTTGACCAGTATCTGTTTGAAATCCGTTCCGGCCCGGGCCGGCCGGCGCTGGAAAGGGCGGGCCATGAGCGTCCCGGCCGCCTGCTGATGGCGGGCGCGCCGCTCGACGTGACGCACAAGGAATTTTCCCTGGCGCTGCTGTTTTTCCGCAATCTCGGGCGGCCGCTGTCGCGCGCCTACATCCACGAGTCGGTCTGGCAGCAGGAAACGGCGCTGCCCTCGCGCACCCTGGACACCCACGTCTCGCGGGTGCGCAACAAGCTGCGCCTGCTGCCCGAGAACGGCCTGCGCCTGGCGCCGGTCTACAGCTACGGCTATCTGCTCGAAAAACTCGACGCCTGAACCGCGCCCGCGCGCCCCGCCCGCCACACCCGCCCCCCCCAAGGCCCTCCGCGCGGCCGGGCTTGGCGCTTCTTAAAAAACAGCTGGCATTCCAATATTAAGTGGTTTTAGGCAATAATCGATGTGTATAATTCAGCAACCTTGGATTGGCCACTCGGTTTGGCTCCACGGGATATGAATCCATATCAACCGCACCTCGAATAAGGTCAGCACATGCGTCTTTACCTGTCACCAGTTGTCGTTGCGCTTGTCTTATCGGGCTGCGCCCTGGCCCCCACCCATGATGCCAAGGTCGGCGCCTCGCTCGCCTCGGCCAAGGCGGGCAATATCGAAGCCGCGATCGCGCAAATCGAGACGCAGACGCAGAACGGCAACAAGACCGATCTGTTGCTGAATCTGGAAAAAGCCGAACTGATGCGCATCGCCAACCAATACGCCAACAGCCAGGCCGCCTTTCTCGTTGCCGACGGCAACATCAACGAGTGGGAGGCGACCGCCAAATCCGAGCCGGCCAAACTGATGGGCAATGTCGGCGCCACCATCATGGGCGACACGTTCCGCGCCTACGAGGGGCAGGACTATGAAAAAGTCATGCTCACCACGCGCATGGCGATGAACAACATCGCCCTGGGCGATCTCGACACCGCGCGGGTCGACATCAAGCGCACCCATGAGCGCGAAGCGGTGATCGCCGAATTCCGCGCCATGCAAACGGCCGAGGCGGAAAAGGAAGCCGAAGCCAAGGGCGTGAGCGCCAGCAGCACCGAACTGAACGGCTATCCGGTCGAAACCCTGAACGACCCGGACGTGCTGGCCTTGAAGAACGGTTATCAGAACGCGCTCAGCCATTATTTGTCCGGCTTTGTGTATGAGGCCTTGAATGAACCGGGCTTGGCGGCGCCCGGTTATCGGCGCGCCATCGAGCTGCGGCCCGGCCTGCCCGTGCTCGAGCAGGGCCTCGCCGGCCTCGATCAGCGCACCGGTTTCCGGCGCCGCGGCGGCATGACCGACGTCCTGTTCGTGGTGGAAACGGGCAACGCGCCGATGCGCCAGTCGAAAAAGCTCACGCTCCCGCTGCCCATCAACAAGGGACTGAACGTGGCGACCTTCACCTATCCGGTGATCTACCCCGACAGCGACGCGCTCGTCATCAAGCACATCGCCTTCGGCGACAAGACCCTGCCGGCGGCCATGCTGGCCGATTTCAACGTCATGGCGCGCCGCTCGCTGAAGGACGAAATGCCGGGCATCCAGATCCGCGCCGCCATCCGCACCATCGCCAAGGCGGCGATGCAAAACGAGTTGAACAAGCGCAACCCGATGGTCGGCCTGATGGGCAACATCGCCGCCGTCGCCACCGAAAGCCCGGCCGACGATCGCATGTGGCGCGCCCTGCCCGGCCGCGTCTTCATCGCCCGTTCCTTCATCGCGCCGGGCGACTATCCGCTCGCCTTCTCCGAGCTCGGGCCGGAAACGAAAACCATCACGATCGGCGGACGCCACATGGTGGTTCCCGTCCGTGTGTTCCACGGCAAGATTTATTTCGGCGAGCCGGCGCAATTTGGCAAGCTCGAGCCGGCCAGCCTGAAAGCCCCGGCCGCGCCGGCCCCACTGCCTGCGAAAAAGACAAAAACCACCAAGAAGCCCGTGAGCGCATAAAACCGCAGAGGCGGTTTCCGCCGCCGTCCGCGCGCCCGCCCATTTTTTCAGGAACCCATCCATGACTTCTCGTTTCACAAAAATCATCGCCGCCGGCGCGTTGCTCGTCGCCGCCGCCGCCCAGGCGGACACGCCACCCGCCATTTCCGCCGGCGTCGCGGCCAAGCTGCTGGTGCGCGGCGACTTGAAAGGCTTGCAGGTGGTCGATCTGCGCGCCCAGCGCCGCAATGACGTGCTGGTCGTCCAGGCCGAGGTCTACAACGACACCAAGGACGACTTGCGCCTGTATTACCGTTTCCGCTGGACCGACGAGGGCGGCATGCAGGTCGGCGACAGCCAAGTGTGGAAGCCGCTGGTCTTTTTGGGCAAGCAAAGCCAGATGTTGAATGGCGTCGCCTACGGCCCGCAGGCGAGCGATTTCAAAATCGAGATGAGCGCCGAGCCGCGTTGACCCGGCCCTCATCCGCAACCTTTTCCCCCTTTTTTAATAAGGCTCCACGATGAAATCGAGTTTGATCCCGATGTTGAAATGCGCGCTGATCGGCCTGTGCCTGCTCGGCCTGTCCGGCTGCAAGACCCTGTCGCAACCGACCGTCAGCGATGCCGCCGCGCCGGACGCCGCGCGCAGCCATTCCTGACCCGGGGGCAACCAGATGACAAGCAAACTGCTCATGCCCCTCGGCTTCTGCCTGATCGCTCTGGCGGCCAATCCGGCGCTGGCGCAAACCTCGTATGGCGACAGCAAGGCGGTCGAAACCGTGACCAACGAATTCGGCTCCACCGACTTGCAGTTGATCGCCGAAAAAATCGTCGGCTCGCTGATCCAGGATCCGGTGCTCGAAGGCCGCCCGACCATGACGCTGTCGGTGGTGCGCAACAAAACCAGCGAATACATCGACACCAAATCGATCATGAACACGATTCAAACGGCGCTGGTGAAAAGCCGCAAGGTCAAATTCGTGCGCAGCGCCGACGAAATGCAAGCCGCCACCGACGAATTGCAGCGCCAGAACCAGAGCGGCCTGTACAAGAACGCCGGCAAGGCGAAAATCGGCAACATGACGGCCGCCAAATACACCCTCGAAGGCGAGATCGTCTCGATCGTCAAGAACAACGGCAGCACCAAGGACGTCTGGTACAAGATGACGCTGAAAGTCTATAGCGTCGAGGACGGCTCGATCGAATGGCAAGAGGAACAGGAAATCCGCAAGACGACGAAGCGCTGATCCTTGCCGTCCAATCTTCCAGGGGAAACCACATGAAAGCAATCCACAAGCTGCTCGGCTGGGCGCTGCTGGCCGGCCTGAGCGCCGGCGCGGCCGGCGCCGCCGAGCCGAAAATCGCGGTCACCGACCTTGGCTATCAGGAAAAGGTCAAGGAGTACTTCCACGTCGTCGCCGCCACCAGCAAGTCGAGCGCGAGCGGCAGCGGCAGCGTGCGGGAAACCGAGCGCAGCTACAGCGCGCGCGGCAACTACCGCGCCAACGCGGAAAGCAGCTACTACGAGGCCGAGGGCACCTACACCTACATCGAAAGCGGCGAGCTGCGCAATTACACCGCCGACCTGAAGGGCGCCCTGCTCAAGGGCGGCGGCGTGCGCCTGGTGCAGGCGCGCCCCTATCCGAACCGGCCGTCCGAGCAGATCCACGACATCGTCAAGCGCATCAAGGACGGCGCCTACCCGGGCGCCGACTATGTCTTGTTCGGCACCGTCAGCAACATCGAATTCCGCCAGCAGCAAATGCCGCTGGCCGGTTCGGTGACGGCCACGCTGTCGCTCGACCTGGTGGCCGACTTCAGCCTGATCAACACCAAGACCTATGAGGTCAAGGCCGCCTTCAGCGCCAACGGTGCGGGCCAGGACACCAAGATCGTGTCGAGCTCGGGCGACCGGATCACGCACAGCCGCGGCAAAGTCATCTCGGAAACCTCGAAGAGCCTGGCCGAATCGGCGTACGCGGAATTGATGGCGCAGTTCGGCCTGCCGGGCCGCCACCTCGACGGCGCCGGCAACGCTCGAGGTCTTGCTGCACCACGAATGGACCGGCAACATCCGCGAACTGG
>JACMLV010000873.1 GCA_014379395.1 Burkholderiaceae bacterium | reverse complement strand
TCTTTGCAACACACAAACAAGCGCCTCAATGGCGCTTGTTTCACGTTCGGCTCCGGCATGCGGCCCAAGGGCGCGGCCCAAGGGCGTGGCCCAAGGGCGCGGCCGAAGCCGCGCCCACCTCCTTAGCCGGTGTTGCGCAGGCCGGCCGCGACGCCGTTGATCGACAGGTGGATGCCGCGGTGCACGCGTTCGTCGACCGCGGTCAGCGTGCGGTGCCGCTGGATCAGTTCGACTTGCAGGTGGTTCAGCGGATCGAGGTAGGCGAAGCGGTTCTGGATCGAGCGCGCCAGCAGCGGATTGCCGGTCAGGCGCTCCTGCGTGCCGGTGATGGCTTCGACGCAGGACAGCGTGACGGCGTGCTCGTCGGTGATGCGCTTGAAGATGCGTTCGCGCAGCTCCTGGTCCGGCACCAGCTCGGCGTAGCGCGAGGCGATCGGCAGATCGGTCTTGGCCAGCACCATGTCCATGTTCGACAGCAAGGTGGCGAAGAACGGCCATTGGCGGTGCATCGCGCCCAGCGTGGCGAGGCGCTCGGCGCGCGTGCCGGAGACTTCCGGATCGTCGAGCCAGGCGCTGACGGCGCTGCCGAAGCCGTACCAGCCCGGCAGCAGCAGGCGGCATTGGCCCCAGGAAAAGCCCCACGGAATGGCGCGCAAGTCCTCGATGCGCTTGGTCGATTTGCGCGAGGCCGGGCGCGAACCGAGGTTCAGCTCGGCGATCTCGGCGATCGGCGTGGCGGCGAAGAAGTAGTCGGTGAAGCCCGGCGTTTCATAGACCAGGTCGCGGTACGCCTTGTAGGCGCGCGCGGACAGCTCCGACATCACCGTCTCGAAGCGGCGCAGCTCGCCGCTCTGCGCGCCGGCCGAGGCGGCCGGCGTCAGGCTCGCCTCCAGGGTGGCGGCCACCAGCAGCTCCAGATTGCGCCGTCCGATGTCGGGGTTGGAGAACTTGGAGGCGATGATCTCGCCCTGCTCGGTCAGGCGGATCTGGCCGTTGACCGTGCCTTGCGGCTGGGCCAGGATGGCCTCGTAGCTCGGCCCGCCGCCGCGGCCGACCGTGCCGCCGCGGCCGTGGAACAGGCGCAGCTTGACGCCGGCGCGCTCGAACACGGTCACCAGCAGCGTCTCGGCCTTGTACAGCTCCCAGTTCGAGGTCAGGAAGCCGCCGTCCTTGTTCGAATCCGAATAGCCCAGCATCACCTCCTGCAACTGGCCTTGCTGCGCGATCAATTGCTTGACCAGCGGCAGCGCCATCACGCGCTCCATGATCTCGGCCGCGCGCTGCAGGTCGGGAATGGTTTCGAACAGCGGCACCACCATCAGGTCGAGTTCGCTCTTGCCGCTGGCGCGGTCGCGCCGCAGCAAGCCGGTTTCCTTTTGCAGCAGCAGCACTTCGAGCAGGTCGGACACGGTCTCGGTGTGCGAGATGATGTAGTTGCGGATCGCGCGCGCGCCGTAGCGCTGGCGGATCTCCTTGGCCGCGCGCAGGATCGCCAGCTCCGAATCGGTTTCCTCCGAATAGCTGATGTACGGCGAATACAGCAGGCGCGGCTGGGACAGTTCGGCGAGCAGCAGCGCCACCTTCTGCTCCTCGTCGAGGCCGCAGTAGTCGGCTTCGACGCCGCTGTTGATGAACAGCTCGGCCAGCACGCGCTCGTGGATGTCCGAGGTCTGGCGCATGTCGAGCGAGGCCAGGTGGAAGCCGAAGATGTCGACCGCGCGCTTCAGGCTCGCCAGGCGCGGCTTGGCCAGCGCGGCGGCGTGGTGCGAGGCCAGCGAATCGATCAGGATCTGCAAGTCCGCGCCCAGTTCGGCGGCGTCGAAGTCGGGCGCGGCCGGCCCGACCTCCTTGCGCAGGATGTTGGTCGCGCCGAGCTGGCGCGCGGTCGCCGCCAGGCGCGCGTAGACGCCGATCAGCGCGCGCCGGTACGGCTCGTCGCTGCGGTGCGGCGAATTGTCGGGCGAGGCGTCGGCCAGCGCCTGCAACTCGGGGCTGACGCTGACCATCAAGGTCGAGATCGACAATTCGGCGCCGAGCGCGTGCGTCTCGTCGAGGTAGAAGTCGAGGATCGTGGTGGCGTGGCGCACCAGCGCGTGCTGCATGGTGCCGGCGTTGACGTTCGGATTGCCGTCGCGGTCGCCGCCGATCCAGCTGCCCATCTGCATGTAGGAGGCGGAGGAGGTCAACCCCGCGCCGCGCGCGGCGGCCAGCTCCGGATACTCGGCGGCGATGTCGGCCTCGATGTCGTCGTACAGCGCCGGCAGTTCGCGCAGGAAGGTGATGCGGTAGTACGACAGCGCGTTTTCGATCTCGTCGTCGACTGTCAGTTTCGAATAGCGCAGCATGCGCGTCTGCCACAGCGTCGTGATGCGCGCGTGCAGCAGGTGCGAGTTGGCGGCGCGTTCCTTCGGCGTCAACGGCAGGTCGCGCTCGGCCAGCAGGCGCGCGATGTCGTGCTCGGCGTCCAGGATGCTCTTGCGCTGCACCTCGGTCGGGTGCGCAGTCAGCACCGGCGAGATCAGGGCTTCCTGGAAGAAGTCGGCGACGGTGTCGTGTTCGACGCCGGCCGCCTTCAGCTTGCCGAGCGCGTAGCCGACGCTGCCTTGCTGCACCGGCGAGCCGGCCAGCAGGTGGGCGCGGCGGCGGCGGATGTGGTGCTGGTCCTCGGCGATGTTGGCCAGGTGCGAGAAATACGAGAAGGCGCGCACCACCGAGATGGTCTGCTCGCGGGTGAGCCCCTTGAGCATGGCGTCGAGCTCGGCGGCGGCGCTGGCGTCGGCTTCGCGCCGGAACCGCACGGCGGTCTGGCGGATCGTCTCGACCAGGGCGAACACGTCGTCTCCCTCCTGGTCGCGCAACACGTCGCCCAACAGGCGGCCGAGCAGGCGGATGTCATCTTTCAGCGGAGCGTCCTTGTCGGCGCTGGCGGTGGCACTGGCTGGTTTTTGCATAATGGCGGAATCAAAGGATAAAAGAGTGGGTGAAAAAGGCTTGTGACCCCGGTCCGCAGGGAAGGCGCATGCTAAAATTTGTGATCCTAAAACATGTGCCAATAACTGGTTGACGCCGGTTAGCAGGTTAACGACAGCGAAAGAGCACGTTTTGAAAGCACCCGAATTGACCCAGAATATTCCCTCCAGACTGGTGATCGCTTCACGCGAAAGCCGCCTTGCCATGTGGCAGGCTGAACATGTCCGCGCGCGCTTGTCCGCATTATATCCGCAGTGCAGCGTTGTGATTCTTGGTATGACGACCCGCGGCGACCAAATCCTCGACCGCGCCTTGTCCAAGGTCGGCGGCAAGGGTTTGTTCGTCAAGGAGCTGGAGGTGGCGATGGACGAGGGACGCGCCGACCTGGCCGTGCACTCGCTCAAAGACGTGCCGATGGATCTGCCCGAGGGCTTCGCGCTGGCCGCGATCCTCGAACGCGAAGACCCGCGCGACGCCTTCGTGTCGAACAACTACGACGGCCTGGACGACCTGCCGCACGGCGCCGTGGTCGGCACCAGCAGCCTGCGCCGCCAGTCGCTGATCGCGGCGCGCTATCCGCACCTGGTGATCCGGCCTTTGCGCGGCAATCTCGACACCCGGCTGAGCAAACTCGACCGGGGCGACTACGCCGCCATCATCCTGGCCGCGGCCGGCCTGAAGCGGCTCGGCATGCCCGAGCGCATCCGCTCGCTGCTCGAACCGGAGGACAGCCTGCCGGCGGCCGGGCAGGGCGCGATGGCGATCGAAATCGTCTCGGGCCGCACCAACGGCATCGACCTGCGCGAAGTGCTGG
>JACMLV010000105.1 GCA_014379395.1 Burkholderiaceae bacterium | reverse complement strand
GGCAAAGGCGACCAAGTCTCGCAGCCGGTAAATCTGCGGACCGGCGAGCTCGTAAGTGCGCTGGAACGTGTCGCGATTGTCGAGCGCGTTGACGAACGCATCGGCGACGTTGCCGACCCACACCGGCTGAAAGCGCGCATCGGCGCTGCCGATCGGCAGCACCGGAAAAAATCTGGCCAGCGTCGCGAACATGTTCAGGAAGTTGTCTTCCGGCCCGAACACGACCGACGGCCGGAAAATTGTCCAGTCCAATTGCGAACCCTTCACGACCGCGTCGCCGTCCCCCTTGCTGCGCTGATACATCGACGAGCCGCCCGAATCAGCGCCCATCGCGCTCATGTGCAACAGACGGCGACAGTGTTGAAAATGCGCTTGCGTGCGGCAAGCGGCGACGATGCGCCGCGGCAGCTCGACGTGGGCGCGCGCGAAGTCGGGGCCGTAGGGCTGGCCCGGCTTCGAGTGCAGCACGCCGACCAGGTTGACGACCGCGCCGAGCGGCTGGCGCCGCATCAGGCGGCGCAGCTCGGCGTCCTGGTGGATGTCGGCTTCGACCACGTCGACGCCGGGCAGGTAGATCAGGTGCTTGGCGCGTTCGAAGCGGCGGGTCGGCACGATGGCGCGCACGCCGCCGGCCGCCAGCTTCGCCACCACATGGCTGCCGATGAAGCCGGAGCCGCCGATCACCAGTACTGAAGGCACATCCATACCGCTCCCATTTTTTATTTTATATAAACGATTATGGCAGTTCGGCCGCCGTCACGACGATTTTCGGCGCCACGCTGCCCAGGCGCGCCTTGAGCGACTGCGGCCGATTCTCAAACAGCGCCGCGTAGTAGGTCGCGTTCGACATCACGTTCTTGACGTAGCCGCGGGTTTCGCTGAAGGGGATGGTCTCGGCGAAGATCGCGCCCTCGACCGGGTGCGTCAGCGTCGAGCGCCAGCTGCGCGGACGGCCCGGGCCGGCGTTGTAGGCCGCCGTGGCCAGCACTTGCGAGCCCTCGAAGCCGCCCAGCACCATGTTCATGTAGCTGGTGCCGAGCAGGATGTTGGTGCGCACGTCGGTCAGCATGTCCTGCACGAATTCGGTCAGGCCGATCTTCTTGGCCACGTAGCGCGCGGTCGACGGCATCACCTGCATCAGGCCGGAGGCGCCGACGTTCGACTGGGCGTCCATGATGAAGCGCGATTCCTGCCGGATCAGGCCGTAGACCCAGGCCTTGTCCAGGCCCATGGTCTGGGTGGTCGGGTGCATGATCTCGTGGTGCGGCGACGGGAAGCGCTGGGTGTAGTCGAATTCCAGGCGGGTGCGCTCGGAGGTGTTGACCATGCGGTCGAGGATGTTGTTCTGGCGCGCGAATTCGGCCGCCGCCAGCAGTTCGCGCTCGCCCATCTTGCGCAACTCCCAGTTCCACTCGCGGGTGCCCTCGAAGCGCAGGCGCATGCCGAAGAATTTGAGCGCGCGCTGCAGGCCGGGATTGGCGGCCATCGGCGCGATCTCGGCCGGCGTCACCGGCGCGGCGGCCGGCGGAATCGTCACCTGGCGGCCCAGCTCCTCGGTCGCCAGCTGGCCGTAGAAATTGGTCTGGTCGGCGATCCGGCGGAACATCTCGTTGGCCTCCGCGCTGGCGTGGCCCGGCGCCTGCGCCTTGATGGCGCGCCCGAGCCAGTAGGTCCAGGCGGCCTCGCCCTTGAGCGACGGCGGCATGGCGTTGATGTCGGCCTGCACCTCGGCCCAGTTCTCCTCGCGCAGCGCGATGCGGGTCTTCCATTGCATCTGGTCGCGCGAGAGCGGCGCGCCGGCCGCGCGCCGCCAGTATTCGGCCGTCTCGGGCGCGAGCGAATACGACGCTTGCAGCGCGATGTTGGCCCAGCCGGTGGCCTGCTCGCGCGCGCTCAGCTCGGGCGCGGCCTTCTTCAACGCCAGCTGGGCCAACCTGGTGCTGGTTTTCGCCATGCGCCCCACGGCCACCAGAAAAATTTCATGCTCGGCGCGGCTGGCGCCGGGTCCCTTGGCCAGCGCCAGCGCCGGCAGGTCGATGGCGCGCGCGATGTTCGTCTCCGAGCCGCCCAAGAGGGCCATGATGCGGCGCGCCTGGCCGGTCGCGTTGGCCTCGCCGGCCAGGCGCAGCTGCGCCAACAGGTCGGACTCGTCGAACTGGCCGCTTTGCGCCAGCGCGCCGATCAGGCCGGCGCACGCCTCGCCGTAGCCGTTGGGTGCGATCAGCAGGCCGCGCGCCTCGCTCGCCACGCGCTGGCCCTTGAGCACGCGCGACTGCAGCGCGTAGCATTTGACCTGGGTGTCGTCGTTGAGCACGAAGCGCGGATACTGCTCGTCGAAGTTGGCCCAGTCGCGCTTGCGGCCCAGATCGAGCAGCCAGTCGTTGCGCAGGCGGTCGGCGATGGCGCTGCCGTCGTAGCGTTTTAAAAAGTCGCGGATTTGCTCGGCCGTGAGTTCTTTGAAGTGCGCTTTGAGCCGATAATAGTCGACGTAGGAGGCGATCCGGTAGCCGCCCAGGCGCTCGGCGTAGAAGTCGGCCTTGGCCGGGTCGTCCTGGCGGACCGCCTCGCGCAGCAACAGGAAGGCGTTGTCCTCGGCGCGGCTATCGTCGCCATCGGCGGCCAGGGCCGGCAGGGCAACAGCGCAGGCTGCGCTGAGGATGGCGCCGGCAATCCATTTCGACTGGAAAATCAATGTACGGCTCTCAATTCAAAACTGTGATCATGATATGAACGGCAATCCAAGAATACCACGCGAGCCGGGCGCGCCACCAGCCCCACCCACCGCCAAAACGGCGCTGCGCCCGGCCCTGCTGGCCCTGCGGCGCGCTCTGGACGCCGATCTGATCGCGCGCTGGGACGCGGCCATCGGCGCGCGCGTCCTGGACTGGTGCCGGGCCGGCGCGGTCGAGGACCTGGGCGTGTACTGGCCGCTGGCGGGCGAGCCCGACCTGCGCGCCGCGTATGCCGAACTGGCCGCGGGCGGCGTGCGGCTGGCGTTGCCGGTGGTGCTGGAGAAAGCCGCGCCGCTGGGCTTTTCCGCCTGGACGCCGGGCGAGGCGATGGTGAAAGACGGCAAGGGCGTGGCGGTGCCGGCGCAATTGCGGCTGGGCGCGCGTCCGGCCGCGCGGTTGGTGCCTTGCCTGGGATTTAACGCGGCGCGCCTGCGGCTCGGCTACGGCGGCGGTTTCTACGACCGCACGCTCGAAGCTTTGCCGCGCCCGGCCACGCTCGGCGTCGCCTATTCCTGCCTGGCGGCGCAATTCGACGGCGACGCCCACGATATCGCGCTCGACGCCATCGTCACCGAGGAGGGGATGGTTTAAGTCGTTCAGCGCAACAAAAAAGGCCGGCAAGGCACGCAAATCGCTGCGTGCCTTGCCGGCCTTTATTTTCTTGCCAAAGCGGTATATCGGTATATATGAGCGGCTTTATTTCACCAGCCGGCGCCACAGCGCGGTCGTCGCCTGCACCTGGTTCATGCTGTAGAAATGCAGGCCCGGCGCGCCGCCGGCCAGCACGCGCTCGCACAACTGGCTCACGACGTCGAGGCCGAAGGCCTTGATCGAGTCGCTGTCGTCGCCGAAGCTGGCCAGTTTCAGGCGCACCCAGCGCGGGATCTCGGCGCCGCACATGTCGGAAAAGCGCATCAGCTGGGTGTAGTTGGTGATCGGCATGATGCCGGCCACGACCGGCACGTCCAGGCCCAGCTTGCGGGTTTCGTCGACGAACTGGAAATACGCGTCGGCGTTGTAGAAGTACTGGGTGATGGCGCTGTCGGCGCCGGCTTTGACCTTGCGCGCGAAGTTTTGCAAGTCCTCTTGCGGCGAGCGCGCCTGCGGATGGACTTCCGGGTAGGCCGCCACTTCGATGTGGAACCAGTCGCCGGTCTCGGCGCGGATGAATTCGACCAGCTCGTTGGCGTAGCGGAATTCGCCGGAGGCGCCGTAGCCGCTCGGCAAGTCGCCGCGCAGCGCGACCAGGCGTTTGATGCCGTGCGACTTGTACTGGTTCAGCACGGCGCGGATCGATTCGCGGGTGCCGCCGACGCAGGACAGGTGCGGCGCGGCTTGCTCGCCGGCGGCCAGGATGTCGAGCACGGTGTCGAGCGTGCCCTGCTGGGTGCTGCCGCCGGCGCCGAAGGTGACGGAGAAATACTTCGGATGCAGTTCGGACAGTTTGGCGCGCGTGGCGCGCAATTTCTCGGCCCCTTCCGGCGTCTTCGGCGGGAAGAATTCGATACTGAAATTAGGAGTTTCCATCGGCATTTTTCAAAAGTAGGGTGGACAGGGCCCAGGAAATCACGCTGTACAGCAAGGCGCCGCCGACGGCGGACCAGAAGCTGTCGACGTGGAAGCCATCCACCAGTTGCGCGACCAGCCAGAACATGAAGCCGTTGATCAGGAAGATGAACAGGCCCAGCGACAACACCGTGACGGGCAGGGTCAAGAGCACCAGCAGCGGCCGGATCAGGGTGTTCACCAACCCGAGCAGCAAGGCCGACAGGAGCGCCGCGCCGAGGTCGGTGACGCGCACCGAATGCATCAGGTAGGGCACGGCCAGCAGGGCCGCCGCGTTGATAAACCAGGTCAGGATCAGGCGCATGTGCAATGTCAGTCAGGCATTGTGTGGGAAACAGGACCGGCGCGCGCCGGCCCTGCCTTCACAGCTTAGTTACAGCTTAGTTACAGCTAAGTTGCAGCTTAGTAGCGATAGTGCTCGGGCTTGTACGGACCCTGTTGCTGCACGCCGATGTAGGCCGCCTGCTCCGGGGTCAGCACGGTCAGTTGCGCGTTCAATTTCTTCAATTGCAGGCGCGCGACTTTCTCATCCAGGTGCTTCGGCAGCGTGTAGACGCCGACCGGATAATTGGCCGTGTTGACGAACAGTTCGATCTGGGCGATGGTCTGGTTGGCGAACGAGGAGCTCATCACGTAGGACGGATGGCCGGTGCCGCAGCCGAGGTTGACCAGGCGCCCTTCGGCCAGCAGGATGATGCGGCGGCCCGACGGGAAGATGATGTGGTCCACCTGCGGCTTGATGTTTTCCCACTGGTACTGCTTGAGCGAGGCGACGTCGATCTCGTTGTCGAAGTGGCCGATGTTGCAGACGATGGCCTGGTCCTTCATGCGGGTCAGGTGCTCGTGCGTCAGGATATGGTAGTTGCCGGTGCAGGTGACGAAGATGTCGCCGTGCTCGGCCGCGTAGTCCATCGTCACGACGCGGTAGCCTTCCATCGCCGCCTGCAGCGCGCAGATCGGATCGACTTCGGTGACCCAGACCTGGGCCGACAGCGCGCGCATGGCTTGCGCCGAACCCTTGCCGACGTCGCCGTAGCCGGCGATGACGGCGACCTTGCCGGCGATCATGACATCGGTGGCGCGCTTGATGCCGTCGACCAGCGACTCGCGGCAGCCGTACAGGTTGTCGAACTTGGACTTGGTGACGGAGTCGTTGACGTTAATGGCAGGGAAGGCCAGCTTGCCCTCCTTGTGCATCTGGTACAGGCGGTGCACGCCGGTGGTGGTTTCCTCGGTCACGCCGAGAATTTCCGGCAGGCGCTTCGAGTACCAGCCCGGCTGGGTGGCGAGGCGCTTCTTGATCGAGTTGTACAGGCAGATTTCCTCTTCCGAACCCGGGTTGTCGAGCACCGAGGCGTCTTTTTCGGCGCGCACGCCGAGGTGCAGCAGCAAGGTGGCGTCGCCGCCGTCGTCGAGGATCATGTTCGAATAGACCGGCGCGCCGTTCACTTCCGGCCATTCGAAGATGCGGTGCGTGAATTCCCAGTAGTCGTCGAGCGATTCGCCCTTGAACGCGAACACCGGGGTGCCGGCGGCGGCGATGGCGGCGGCGGCGTGGTCCTGGGTCGAGTAGATGTTGCACGAGGCCCAGCGCACTTGCGCGCCGAGCGCCTCGAGCGTCTGGATCAGCACGGCGGTCTGGATGGTCATGTGGATCGAACCGGTGATGCGCGCGCCCTTGAGCGGCTGGGCGGCGGCGAATTCCTCGCGGATCGCCATCAGGCCGGGCATTTCGGTTTCGGCGATTTTGATTTCCTTGTCGCCCCAGGCGGCCAGGGTGAGATCGGCGACGAAGTGGTCTTGCGAATTTTTGAGTACGGCGTTCATCACGCCCTCCTTTCAGTTAGAAAAAAGTAACGTGAGCGCGGTTGCAGGAAATCCGAGCCTGGCGAATGGGGAATTCGTCGCAACGCTCCTCGGAAGTCTTCCATCTTAGCATCCCCGAACGCCGTTGGCCAATCCGAATTGCCAAAAACAACGGGGCCGGATCGAAATCCGGCCCCGCGGGTGTTGCTTAATTAGCACTCAAGGCGGGCCGGTTTCAAGCCCGCGCCGAGCCGACCATCAGCGCGGTGGCAGGCCGGCCGCTTCGCGCAGGATGGCGACCTTGTCGGTGCGCTCCCAGGTGAATTCCGGCTCTTCGCGGCCGAAGTGGCCGTAGGCCGCGCTCTTCTGGTAGATCGGGCGCAGCAGGTCGAGCATTTGCACGATGCCTTTCGGACGCAGGTCGAAGTGCTCCTGCACCAGGGCCGAGATGACCGCGTCGTCGACCACGCCGGTGCCTTCGGTGTAGACGGTGATGTTGATCGGCTTGGCGACCCCGATCGCGTAGCTGATCTGGATCTGGCACTGGCGCGCCAGGCCGGCGGCGACGATGTTCTTGGCCACGTAGCGCGCGGCGTAGGCGGCCGAGCGGTCGACCTTGGTGGGGTCCTTGCCGGAGAACGCGCCGCCGCCGTGCGGGCAGGCGCCGCCGTAGGTGTCGACGATGATCTTGCGGCCGGTCAGGCCGCAGTCGCCCTGCGGGCCGCCGATGACGAAGCGGCCGGTCGGGTTGACCAGGTAGCGGGTGTTGACCAGCCATTCGCGCGGCAGCACCTGCTTGATGATGTCCTCGATGACGGCTTCCTCGATGTGCTTGTGCGTCATCTCCGGCGCGTGCTGGGTCGACAGCACGACGGTGTCGACGCCGACCGGGCGCCCGTTAACATAGCGCAGCGTGACCTGGGATTTGGCGTCCGGACGCAGCCACGGCAGGCGACCGTCCTTGCGCAGCTGCGACTGGCGCTCGACCAGGCGGTGCGCGTAGTGGATCGCGGCCGGCATCAGCTCGGCCGTCTCGTCGCAGGCGTAGCCGAACATCAGGCCCTGGTCGCCGGCGCCCTGGTCGAGGTCGATGCCGGCGCCCTCGTCGACGCCCTGGGCGATGTCGGGCGACTGCTTGTCGTAGCAGACCATCACGGCGCAGCCGCGGTAGTCGATGCCGAAGTCGGTGTTGTCGTAGCCGATGCGTTTGATCGTCTCGCGCGCAACTTGAATATAATCCACATTGGCGTGCGTGGTGATCTCGCCGGCCAGCACCACCAGGCCGGTGTTGCACAGGGTTTCGGCGGCCACGCGGGCGGTCGGGTCCTGGGCCAGGATGGCGTCCAGGATCGCGTCGGAAATTTGGTCGGCGACCTTGTCCGGATGACCTTCGGAGACGGATTCGGAAGTGAAGAGATAGTCGTTTGACATGGCAAGCTCCTGTTACTGGTTGAAAATGCTGTCGCAGTAAACCAAGGCTGCCTGCGACGCTTTAGCGATATTTATATTCCGCTTCGCAAGTTGTCTATTAACTCAGCGGATAGATCAGCGTATTATTTTACGCCTCCTGAAGATTATTTTGTTCAGGCAATACGCCTTTTTTTGAAGACCGATTCCACCCATGCTAGTTCTCCTGTTCCGCTTCCTGTCCGTGTTCCCCCTGCCACTGCTGCATGCCCTGGGCAGCGGCCTGGGCTGGCTGGTTTACCTCGCCTCGCCATCGTACCGCCGGCGCATGCGCGAGAACATGGCGCGCGCCGGCTTCGTCCAATATCTACCGCAAGCGATCGCCGAATCGGGCAAGAGCATCGTCGAGCTGGCCTTCATCTGGTGCGCGCCGCCCGAGCGCGTCGCGCGCCACGCCAGCGAGGAGAACTGGGAGCTGGTGCAGGGCGCGCTCGACAGCGGGCGCGGCGTCGTGTTCCTGACGCCGCACCTGGGCTGCTTTGAAATCGTCGCGCAACAGATCGCGCTGCGCACCGAGCTGACGGTGATGTACCGGCCGCCGCGCAAGGCGGCGCTGAAACCCCTGATCGAGGGCGCGCGGGCGCGCAAGAACCTGCTGCTGGCGCCGGCCAACATGTCGGGCGTGCGCATTCTCGCCAAATGCCTGAAGAAGGGCCAGCCGATCGGCCTGCTGCCCGACCAGGTGCCGCAGGAGGGCGAAGGCGTGTGGGCCGATTTCTTCGGCCGCAGCGCCTACACCATGACGCTGCCGGCCAAGCTGGCGCAGATGGGCGACGCGCAGGTGATCGTCACCTACGCCGAGCGGCTGCCCAAGGGGCGCGGCTATCTGATCCATTTCGTGCCGTTCGAGGAAACGCTGGAGGGCAGTTCGGCCGAGCAGGCGCGCGCCATCAACGCCGCCATGGAGCGGCTGATCGCGCGCAGCCCGGCGCAGTATTACTGGAGCTACAACCGCTACAAGGTGCCGCCCGGCCTGACGCCGCCGACGCCGGCAACCGACGCATCGAAGGAGGCCGCATGAGGGCGCTGATCGGGATCATGTGGCTGCTGCACTGGCTGCCTTTGCCGCTTTTGGGACGCTTCGGCGACGCGGTCGGGCGATTGCTGTTCGCGCTGCTGCGCAAGCGGCGCGCCATCGCGCTGACCAACTTGCGCCTGTGCATGCCGGAATTGTCCGAGGCCGAGCGGGTGACGCTGGCGCGGCGCCATTTCCAGGCCTATTCGCGCAGCGTGTGGGAGCGCGGCATCTTGTGGTGGGCCTCGGAGGCGCGCCTGCGGCGCCTGATCCAGGTCGAGGCCGAGGGCAGCGTGGCCGGGATCACGGCCGGGCCGACCATCCTGCTGTGTCCGCACTTCGTCTGCCTCGACGTGGCCGGCGTCGCCACGGCGATGGAAATTAGCGCCAGCTCGATGTATGTGCAGCAAAAAAACGCCACCTTCGACAAGGTGCTGCGCGCCGGGCGCTCGCGCTTTCGGCCGGTGCGCCTGTTCACCCGCCAGGACGGCATCAAGCCGATCATGCGCGCGCTGCGCGACGGCCTGCCCTACTTCATGTTGCCGGACATGGATTTCGGCCCGAAGGACGCCGAGTTCGTGCCGTTTTTCGGCATCCAGGCCGCCACGCTGACGGCGATGGCGCGCATCGCCGCCGCCACCGGTTCGAAGATCGTGCCGGTGATCGCCACCTTCCTGCCCGGCTACCGGGGCTGGCGCGTCAAATACTATCCGGCCTGGACCGATTATCCGGGCGCCGACGTGACCGCCGCCACGCTGCGCATGAACCGGTTCATCGAGGAGCAGGCCCGGCTGGCGCCGGCCGAATATTTCTGGACCCACAAGCGCTTCAAGACGCGCCCGCCGGGCGAGCCGTCGCCCTATGAGAGAAAATAGCCGCGTGAAACTGAAGTTCGCCAAGATGCACGGCCAGGGCAACGACTTCGTGGTCCTGGACGGCGTGCGCCAGCCCATCTCTGTCTCTCCGGAAAGCGCGCGCGCCCTCGCCGATCGGCACCTCGGCATCGGCTGCGACCAGGTCCTGCTGGTGGAAAGGCCGCGCGAGGCCGGCAACGATTTCCGCTACCGCATCTTCAACGCGGACGGCGGCGAGGTGGAGCAGTGCGGCAACGGCGCGCGCTGCTTCGCGCGCTTCGTGCTCGACGAAGGCCTGACCGCCAAGCGCGAGATCCGGGTCGAGACGGCGAGCGGCGTCATCGTGCCCAGGATCGAGGACTCGGGACAGGTGACGGTCGACATGGGCCCGCCGCGCTTCGATCCCCGCGAAGTGCCGTTCCTGGCCGGCGAGCAGAAGCTCGTCTACGAGCTGCGCGTGGCCGGCCTGCCGGTAGAGGTGAGCGTGCTGTCGATGGGCAACCCGCACGCCGTGCAAGTCGTGGGCGATGTCGAGCGCGCCCCGGTGGCCACCCAGGGACCCCTGATCGAGCGCCATCCGGCATTTCCGCAGCGCGTGAACGCGGGCTACCTGCAGGTGCTTTCGCGCGCCCACGTGAAGCTGCGGGTCT
>JACMLV010000872.1 GCA_014379395.1 Burkholderiaceae bacterium | reverse complement strand
CGGCGGCGTCCGACAGGGCGCGCCCCAGTTCGCGCGTGTACGAGCCGATGCCGTCGAGCGCGCCGTCGCGCAGGCCGCGCGCCAGCAGGGTGCAACCGAAGCCAACCCGCATCAAACGTCCCCGCGATACATCCAGCGCAGCGTGTCCTCGAACGGAATCGGCTCGAGCGCGCCGACCAGCTCGCGCAGGCGGGCGCCGTCGCCCTGCAGGCGCTTGACCTCGTTGGCCCGCACAAAGGCCGGATTGACGCGCGCCTCGATCCGGTAGCCGGCGATGGCCTCCATCATGGCCAGCACCTGCCTGAGCGAGTGCACCTGCCCGGAGCAGACGTTGAGCACCGCCCCCGGCGCCGGCCGCTCGAGCAGCAGCCGGTAGGCGCGCGCGACCGTGCGCACGTCCGAAAAATCGCGTTCGACGTCGATGTTGCCCAGTTCGATGACCCGCTCGCCGCGCTTGAAATGGTCGACGATCTTGGGCACCAGGAATTGCGGCGCCTGGCCCACGCCGGTGTAGTTGAACGGCCGCGCGATGGTGATCGGCAGGCGCGCGCTCCACAGGCCGGCCATGTATTCCATCGCCAGCTTGCTGACCGCGTAGTCGTTGGCCGGCGCGAACGGGGTCGATTCGTCGAGGATCTCGCGCGCCGCGTTGCCATAGACGTTGGCGCTGCTGGCCAGCAGCACCGCGCGCGGCGCGCGGGCCTGCTCGGCCAGCGCGGCCAGCAGGTTGCGCGTGCCGAGCACGTTGACCTGGTAGATCGCGTCGGCGTCGCCGTGCGCGACGAAGGAGATGGCGGCCAGGTGCGCGACCACGTCCGGGCGCACCTGGTCGACCATCGCGCGCACCTGGTCGGCGCGGCACAAGTCGAGCGGGAAGCGCCCCGGGGCGGCGTCCTCGCCGCGATGCAGGGTGCCGAACACCTCGTAGCCGGCGGCCTCCAGCTCGCGCGCCAGGTGGCGGCCGGTGAAGCCGGACAGGCCGGTGATCAGGGCGCGCGGGCCGGCCATGTCAGAACGAGAAGCCGGTCGCGTTGCGGCGCAGGTCGGCCGCGACCATCATCCGGCACAGCTCTTCGAGCTGGGTCTTGGCCTCCCAGCCGAGCACGCGCCTGGCCTTGGCCGGGTCGCCGATCAGCAGGTCGACCTCGGTCGGCCGGTAGAAGGCCGGGTTGACGCGCACCACCAGCTTGCCGGTGCGCGCGCAGCGCGCCTGTTCGTGCTCGCCCTTGCCCAGCCATTCGAGTTCGACGTCGACGGCGCGGAACGCCATGCTCACGAAATCGCGCACGGTCTCGGTGCGGTTGGTGGCCAGCACGAAGGTGTCGGGCTGGTCGGCCTGCAGCATGCGCCACATGCCCTCCACGTACTCCTTGGCGTAGCCCCAGTCGCGCTTGGCGTCCATGTTGCCCAGCTCGAGCACCTCCATCTTGCCCAGCTTGATCTTGGCGGCGCTGTCGGTGATCTTGCGGGTGACGAACTCGCGCCCGCGCAGCGGGCTCTCGTGGTTGAACAGGATGCCGCTGGCGCCGAAGATGCCGTAGCTCTCGCGGTAGTTGATCGTCATCCAGTGCGCGTACAGCTTGGCCACGCCGTACGGGCTGCGCGGATAGAACGGCGTCTCCTCGACCTGCGGGATGGCCTGCACCTTGCCGAACATCTCCGAGGTGCTGGCCTGGTAGAAGCGGATCTTCGGGTTGACCAGGCGGATCGCCTCGAGCAGGTTGAGCGCGCCGATGCCGGTGATCTGGGCGGTGGTGCTGGGCTGCTCGAAGCTGACGCCCACAAAACTTTGCGCGGCCAGGTTGTAGATCTCGTCGGGCTGCGCCTTCTGCAGCAGCGCCAGCGTACCGCCGAGGTCGGTCAGGTCGTACTCGACCAGGCGCAGGTTCGGATGGTTCTCGACGCCGAGTTCCTCGACGCGCCAGAAGTTGACCGAGCTGGTGCGGCGATAGGTGCCGTACACCAGGTAGCCCTTTTCCAGCAGCAGTTGAGCCAGGTAGGCGCCGTCCTGGCCGGTGATGCCGGTGATAATCGCTTTTTTCATGTTCTCGTTGGTGGTGATGTTCAATCGACCGCGCCGGGCGCCGCGATCAGCGCGGCGATGCGCGCGACATGCCCGGCCACGGCGGCGGCGTCGCCGCGGGTCTCGACGTTGAGGCGCAACAGCGGCTCGGTGTTCGAACTGCGCAGGTTGAAGCGCCAGTCGGGAAATTCCATGCCCAGGCCGTCGGTCAGGTCGAGCGCCGGCTCTTGCCCCTGGTAGTGGGCGCGCACCGCCGCGATGCTGGCGGGCGCGTCGGCGACGCGGTAGTTGATCTCGCCGCTGCACGGATAGGCCGCCATGCGCTCGGCGACCATGGCCGACAGCGGCTGGCCGCGCACGCACAGCAGTTCGGCCACCAGGAGCCACGGGATCATGCCGCTGTCGCAGTAGGCGAAGTCGCGGAAATAGTGGTGCGCGCTCATCTCGCCGCCGTACACCGCGTTCTCCAGGCGCATGCGCTCCTTGATGAAGGCGTGCCCGGTCTTGCTCTGGATCGCCACGCCGCCGGCCTCGCGCGCCAGCTCGACCGTGTTCCAGCGCAGGCGCGGGTCGTGGATGATCTTCTCGCCCGGATGCTTGGCCAGGAAGGCCTGCGCCAGCAGGCCGACGATGTAATAGCCCTCGATGAAGGCGCCGCGCTCGTCGAACAGGAAGCAGCGGTCGAAGTCGCCGTCCCAGGCGATGCCCATGTCGGCGCCGGGCGCGCGCCCGGCGTCGGCGGTGGCGCCGCGGTTCTCCGGCAGGAGCGGATTCGGAATGCCGTTCGGAAAATCGCCGTCCGGCGCGTGGTGCACCTTGATGAATTCGAACGGCACGCCGGCGCCGGCGAAGGCCCGCTCGAGCGCGTCGACGACGTGGCCGGCGGCGCCGTTGCCGGCGTTGACCACCAGCCGCAGCGGTTTCAGATTGGCCGGTTCCAGGTAGCCCATCAGGTGCGCGATATAGGGCGCCAGCACCGACGCCTCGCTCAGCGTGCCGCGCGGGCCCGCCGCCGGGGCGAATCGGTTGGCCTCGGCCAGCAGCCGGATCGCGTCCAGGCCGGAGTCGCCGCTGATCGGCACGGCGCCGCGCTTGACCAGCTTCATGCCGTTGTAGTCGATCGGGTTGTGGCTGGCGGTCACTTCGATGGCGGCGTCGACGTCGAGGTGGAAGGCGGCGAAATAGACTTCCTCGGTGCCGGTCATGCCGAGATCGACGACGTCGGCGCCGCCGTCCATCAGGCCCTCGGCCAGCGCGCGCTTGAGGGCGGCGCTGCTGTGGCGGATGTCGCCGCCGACGGCGACCCGGCG
>JACMLV010000871.1 GCA_014379395.1 Burkholderiaceae bacterium | reverse complement strand
GCGCTGCACCGGGACGAGGCGGCCGCCCGCGCCGCCGCAGCCGGGCAGGACTCGGCCACGCGCGCAGCCGACCAGTTCATCAAAAAATTGCAGGACCAGGTCGCCGTGATCGGCATGAACGCGCAGCAGTTGCAGTCGTATCGCGCGGCGCAGCTCGGCGTGACCGACGCGGCCGCGCCGCTCATTTCCAAGTTGGCCGAGACGGGAGCCGGCGCCCACGGAGCCGGTGTCCACATGGAGACGCTCAATTTCAAAACGGTCGCCGCGCGCCGCGAGCTGCTGGTGCTCGCCCATGAGCTGAGCCAGGGCAACTATCAGAAATTCGGCGGGTCGTTGATGGTCCTGGGCGAGCAGACCGGCGCGGCCGGGCTGCTGTTCAGTAGTGCCGGCTTGGCCGCGCTTGCCCTGACTGCAGCTGTTGTTGGAGTTGGCTACGCGATGATCAAAGGCGCGATCGACCAGAAGCACATGAACGACGCCTTGATCATGACCGGGAACTACGCCGGCCTGACATCCGACTCGCTGAACGCCCTGGCGCATGACGCGGTGCATGCCGGCGGCAGCATCGGCGAGGCCAAGAAGGCGGTCACCGAGCTGGCCGCAAGCGGGAAGTTCACGGGCGACCAGATTGGCTACATCGCGGACGCGGTGGTCGCGCTCGAACACGCGACCGGGCGCTCGATCCAGAAGATGATCAAGGATTTCGAGACGCTCGCCGTGCAGACGTCCGGCAGTTCGACGCGCGCAACCGAGGTAGTCTCCCGAAACGCACTTAAGCTAGACGACACCTACCACTTCTTGACCGAAGCGATCTATGAGCAGATCCGCGCACTCGAAAAAGAGGGGGACGCCAAAGGCGCGTCCGCGCTGGCGACCGAGGCGCTGGCCAGGGTCACGAAGGAGCGCGCAGAGGAGATCATCGGAAATCTTGGCTACGTGGCGCGGAGTTGGCATGCCGTTAAAGAAGCCATCGGCGGTGCGGTGGATGCTGTTGGCAGGTGGGGCGCGAAGCGCACCCCCGCGCCGCAGATTGATCACCTCACACGTGAAATTGCGGATCTCCGCGCGGGTAATGTTGGCGCGATTTCCGGTGTTCATGACGCCGCCAGCAAAAACGCCAGGCTTGCCGCAGACATCGAGGCGATTACAAAATTAGTGATCGAAAAAAACGCGGCGGACAAAGTCGCACTTGATCAAGGCGCCACCGCACTGGCGGAATCGGAAGGCAAGCATGCCGCGTCACGGATATTCGCCGACGACGTCAAATTGCAGAAGCGCGGAATGACGGAGCTTCAAGTGGCGTTGGAGGGCTATGCCGCAGATGTGGAGAAGGTGCGCAAATCCAATCCCGACAGCGCGCTCATCACGCCGCAAGCGATCGCCGAGCATACGGCCGCCCTGAAAAAAGCCCACACCGAGCGTCAGCGCATTACAAAGCCGCAGGTCGACCACGCCGACAACAACGAACTGGCAAACCGCATCAAGGCGTTCGAGGCCGAGGCGGCCGCGACGCGCCAGCACTACGAAGACCAGTCGAAATTGGACGACATGTACCGCCGCGCCGGCGAACTGTCCGACCAACAGTTTTACGCGAACAAGCGCGCGGCCGCCGCCGGCATCGCCCAAGCGCAGATCTCGGCCTACGACAATGAGATCGCGGCCCTGGTGGCGCACAACAACCGCACCAAGGCCGAGGCCGAAAAAACCGCAGGCGAGATCCAGGCGATCCAAGCGAAGCGCGCCAGCGCCGTCGAGCGGCGCGCCGCCGAGAATTTCCGCCTCGGCGAGGAAGAGCGGCTGCGCCAGAAAGCGATCGAATCGGCGTCCGACGACGCAGTGAATAAATACATCGCCGGGCTTGCACAAGAGGCCCAGAAACTGGAGGAATCCAACACCGGGCGCGAGCAATCGAGGGCCGCCGTCGAGCGCGAGGCCGCCGCCCGGCTCGACCTGGCTATCGCCTACCAGTCCCAGGCCATCGCAAGCCAAACCGCCGAGAACGCGACCAAGGAGGAAATCGCCCAGGCGCCGCAAATCCTCAAGTACCTCGAAGACACCAGGGCGGCGCGCCTGCGCCTGGCCGCCGGCTTCGACCGGCAAGAGACCGACAAGTCGATGAAGAAGGCGGCCGACCAGGCGATACAGGACTGGAAATACGCCGGCACCAGCATCGCGGAAAGCCTGACCAGCGCGTTCGGCGAGGCGGGCAAGGCCATCGGCGGGATGTTCAAGGCCTACACCGACGGCGCGGCGCGCCAGCTCCAGGTCGACAAGGACTTGAAGGCGTCGACGCGCGGCATGGCCGACAACGACCCCGAGAAGATCAAGGCCGTCTCCCGCGCCAGCCGTGACTCGGCCCAGGCGCAGATCAAGTCGTATGGCGACATCGCCGGCGCGGCGTCTGGCTTCTTCCAAAAATCGTCGGCCGGCTACAAAGTTTTGCACGCAACCGAGCAGGCGTTTCGAACGTTCCAGATGGCGATGTCGCTCGAATCGATGATCAGGGACGTGGCCGCGACCACGACCAAGACCACGGCCGCTGTCGGCGCCGAGGGCGTTAAATCAGCGGCAATGGTCGTTGGCGCCGGCGTCGACACCGCGACGACCGGCGTGTCGCTCGCCAACTCGGCGGCGAAGACCACCGCCAGCACGATGGCCGGCGTGGCCAAGGCGTTCGAACAGATGGGCGTGTGGGGCTTCGTCGGCGCGGCCGCCATCATCGCGTTCATGGTTGGCATGGGCGGCTCGATGTCGGGCGGCGGCGGGGCCGCGCCGACCACCTTCGAGGATCGCCAAAAAACCCAGGGCACCGGCACCGTCCTGGGCGACTCCACCGCGAAATCGGACTCGATGGCGCGCGCGCTGGAAACCGTCGCCGAGAACTCCAGCCTCGGGTTGGGCTACCAAAGCTCAATGCTGGCGTCGCTGAAAAACATCGAGACGTCGCTGGGCGGAGCGGCCAAGGGGCTGTTCCAGACCGCCGGCCTGACAACGGGCAGCGCGTTCGGCACAGTCAACGAGTCAACCAAATCATTTTTCGGCGCCGACACCAGCACGACGATCACCGACAGCGGCGTTAAATTCGCCGGTCTGCTCGGCGAGCTGCGGCGCGGGGCCGGCACCGGCGTGCAATACGAGGACGCGACCCGCACCAGCGACGGCGGCTGGTTCCACGGCAACTCGTCGAGCAGCTCGACCAACACGGCCGCGCTGTCGGCCGAGGTCATGCGCCCGTTCACGCTGGTGTTCGACAACATGGGCACGCTGCTCAGCGAGGCCGGCGTCAACCTGGGGCGGGACGGCGCGGGCATCACAGAGGCGATCAACAAAATGACGGTCGACCTGTCGGTCAGCACCAGAGACCTGAAAGGCCAGGACATGGTCGACGCGCTGTCTGCCGGCGTGTCCGTCGCGTTCGACAAAATCGCCCTGGACGTGTTCCCCGCCGTCAGCGACTTCCAGAAAGTCGGCGAGGGCATGGGCCAGACAGTCGTGCGGGTGGCCAGCGGCGTCGAGACGGCGGCGGCCACCCTCGACAAGCTGGGCGTCAAATCGATCAAATATACCGACATCCTAACCCGGCAGGGCGACGTCGCCGCCGAGATTGTTCGGCAAAGCGTTGTCAACTCCGAGCGCCTGACGTCGGAATCGCACATGGAGGACCGCGTCACGTCGGTCGCCGTCCAAGTGGCTGACGTGGTGACCGGCCCGCTTGCCGAGTTCCATGCCGGCCTGGTTGCCATGGGCGTGGTCGCGCAGACCTTCCACACGGAATACAAGACCGTCACGACCCAGGCCGAGGTCTACACCGGCGCGCTGTCGGGCATCGGCGCCATCATGCAGGACATGCCGGGGACGGCCGACGAGCTGGCCACGGCGTATAAATCGCTGATCGACATCCGCACGCAGATGAACAATGTGGGTCTTGACGGATCGGCCCTGTCGGCATCGACGATACGCGGTGCCGGCGGTTTATCCCAGCTCTCTGAAGGGCTGTCATCGTACCTCGACAACTTCTTCACGAGCGCGGAAAAATCCGCGGCGATGACCTCCAATGTGGCGGCCCAGTTCGCAACCCTCAACGTCGCCATGCCGACGACCAAAGAGGGGCTGCGCGCCCTGATCGAGCAAACGGGATCTAGCACGGAAAAGACTGCCGCGCTGACCGGCGCCCTCATCGCGCTCACTCCCGCGTTTAACGACGCGAAGAACGCGGCGCTGAGCGAGGAAAATGCGCTTTTGGATCTGCGATTGCAGACGTACGAAGCGACCGGAAACGCCGCCGGCGCCGCCGCAATTCGGGAGCAGCAACACACCGAGGCGCTCAAGGCGATGTCCCCGGCAATTGCAAGCGCCACGCGCGCGCTGTGGGCCGCTGAGGATGCCAGCAAGATAGCGGAAACCCGCCATTCTCTCGAAATCGATTTGATGACCGAGCAGAACAACGTCGCCGGTGCCCTCGCGGCACGCCGGGCGGATGAACTCAAGGCGCTGCGCGACCTTGACCCGGCGCTGGTGAAGTTAAAGCAAAGCATCTACGACGTGAAGGATGCCGCACACGCGACCAGCATCCAGAAGACGCTCACCAATATTTTGCAGCCGGATGCGGATGCCGTGGCGTCCGCCAAATCGCTGATTGTCGATACATTCAAGAGCCTGAAGATCACGATGCCGACCTCCAATCAGGGGCTGCTATCGCTGATTAACGAAGCAACGATCAACGCATCGGCGGCCGGCAATTTGACCGACATCCGCCCCGGTTTCGAGGCATCGCTCAAAAGCAAAACCGCGTTCGGCGACGACGTCGTCGCTGTCTTTGACAAGCTGCATCGCGCGGTACCAAAGACGTTGAAGGACTTCGATGCCGTTCTGACCTGGGCGGAAAAAATCGGGCCGGAAAACACCGACACCTTGACCGCGTTAAATGGTATTTCCGGCGCGTTCAAAACGGTGCAGGACGCCGCCGACACCGCCGCCAAGGAAAAATTGGCTACTTCGAAGAAGGCCGAGAAGGATCGCACCGACGTTCTGGAAAAGGCCGAGAAAGACCGTGTCGACGCCGCAAAAGCGGCGGCCGACAAGCTTGCCGGCATCAACGAAGGATATCGTCAAAGGATTGCAGAATTGGTAAAGGCGGCACTGCCGCTTGAGCAAGTGCGCGCATTCGATATCAGAGGAATGGATGCGACGACGGTCGCCTTGTATGACCAGTTTGCAGCGCTGCAGAACGTCGCCGATGGCAAGAAACAAGAACTTACGCTCTATAACCTCACGCACAACGCGGCCGAGCAGTTAATCCACGCCCGCGAGCTTGAGCTGGCGGCCATGCACGCCGTGCTGCGGCCGATGCAGCAGCAAATACATGCCGCGCAAGACTTGGCGGCCGCGACCGAGGCGGCCAAGACGGCGGCGGCCCGCGCAGCCGAAACAGCAAAAACAAACACCGATACAGCGTTCGCGGCAGTGCAGAAGGCGATCAGTGCGGAAAAGACCCGGATCGGCGTGATCCGCGATGTCGCCGCCGAGGCGGTGCGCGCGGTGACGGGTGTTTTCGATCTGCTGAAAGACCAGGTGTCCGACCTCTACGGCACGGTCGAATCGACGGCGACGTGGCAGGCCGAGCAGGGCAATGCATTCATCGACCAGGCGCTGGCGACCGTCAAAAACACGGGCTACCTGCCCGACCAGAAGCAGCTCGCGGCCGCCATCGCCGCCGCGCGCGGCGGCCTCGACCCGCAGCAGTTCGAGACGCAAATTCAGGCCGATCGCGCCGCCCTGGTCATGGCCGGGAAACTGGCGCAAATCCAGACCGCGAGTGGATATCAACTGACCACGGCCGAGCAGTCGCTCAAGATCGCCAACGACCAGCTCGCCGCCTTGGATCAGCAACTCGAATACGCGCAGCGCCTGGTCGACGCCGTCCACGGCGAAACATCGGCAACCCTGAGCGTGGTCGACGCCATTGCCGCCCTGAGTGCCTCCATCGCGGCGCAAAACGCAACGACGGCGCTCCAGAAAGCAGCGCCGGCGCCAACGCCAGCCGGAGGAGGCGACGCCGGATGGGTGCTGCTGACTGGTTCGAGCAGCAGCTATTCGTACGAACAATCAGTGGCGGACAAAGCGGCTGGTGTGCTGCCAACGATCACTCACGGCGCTGTATCGGCACCTGGAACGGCCGCAGGCCCAACCAGTGAATACGATTCGATTTATAGCGCCGTTTTCGCCGCCGGACGCCTGCCAGCCTTCGACGTTGGTATCAACCGGGTGCCGTACGACATGCCCGCGCTGATCCACAAGGATGAAGCCGTTGTACCTGCGAGATTCAATCCGTTCAACCCGAATGCGAGTGGCCTGGGCGGAGGAAACGCCGATTTGACGCGCGAGCTGGTCGACGAGCTGCGGCTCACGCGGGAACAAAACGAGGAACTGACACAGCGGCTCGAAGCGGCGCTGTTTGCGGTCGCGTTAAATACCCTCAACGCCTCCGATACTCTAGACGCATGGAACCGCGTTGGTATACCAGCCGAGCGGGTGGACGCATGATCGTCATCGAACCGATCCCGGTGACCAGCTCGGTGCTGGCCTCGACCAACGTGCCGGCATCCGAAACTCCCTACCTGCCCGGCGGCGTCTACGCGCTGGGGCAGATCGTTGAAAGCGGCAACCTGCTCTACGAGTCGATGGTCGCCGCCAACAGCGGGAACCCGCTGACCGACTCGACGAAATGGCTTCTGCGCGGCGCATCGAACCGCTACAAAATGTTCGATGCGTTTAACAACACCCAGACGACAAATCCCGAGTCCATCGTCGTCAGCCTTAATCCGGTCCTGATCGCAAACGGATTTTTCATTGGCGGCGCCGACGCCGACAGCTTCACCGTGACGGTGACTGACGCGATCGACGGCGTTGTGTTTTCCGAGACGCAGAGCCTGATCCAATCGAATTCGGCGAGCAGCTTTTTCAACTGGTGTTTCAAGCGGATCGCGCGCAGGACGGCGGCCGTGTTGCTAACGCTGCCGATGTACGCCGGCGCGACTATCACCATCTCGATCGACAAGCCGGGCGGGATCGCGAAATGCGGCATGTGTGTGGTCGGCCCCATCGTCGATATCGGGCTATCGACGTACGGGATTAGCACCGACATCAAGGACTTTTCGACGACCCAATTTAACGCGGACGGCACCAGCAAAACGGTCGAGCGGGACTTTGCAAAGCGCATGAGCATTGAGGTTCAGCTTGAGAACGATGTGATCGATGTCGTCCAGGAGACCTTGGCGGCTTACCGGCAAAGGCCAGTCGTTTGGGTCGGCGTGGTGAGACACAAATCCACGATCGTCTATGGGAAATATTCCAGCTTCAAAAACGTAATCCCCAACCTGAACCGGTCCCGCATGGCCCTACAAATAGAAGGAATGATTTAAATGGCAATGACACCATTTCCGACCCCCGTGCCCGCGCGCACGATGACCCAAGCCGCATTTGATGCCGCGATGGCCCTGCATTTCGGAGCCTTGCCGACGTTTGTCGCGGAGGCGAACGCACTGCAGCTGGATGTGAGTGCGAAGCAGGCGGCCACGACGGCCGCTGCCGGCGCAGCCGGCGAGAGCGCCGCCACCGCGACGACCAAGGCCGGCGAGGCGTCGATCAGCGCGGGCACGGCCAGCGCTGCGGCAAGCACCGCCACAAACAAGCTGGCCGCCATTGAAGCGCTTTACGACATGTTCGACGACCGCAACCTGGGCGCGCATGCGGCAGACCCTGCGCTCGACAACGACGGCAATGCGCTCCTGGACGGCTGTTTCTACATCAACACTACAAGCGGCTACCTGCGCGGGTACACCATCGCCGGTGGCTGGGTGCAGGGTGTCGGCGCCGTGGCCGGCGTCAGTAGCTTGAACGGTCAGGTGGGCGCGATCACTGTCGATTTGCGACCGCTCGAAGACATGCTTTTCGCAGCCAATTTTTAAGGAAATTTCATGGCAAACAAATCCGGCGCAATCGCCGCAGGCTTCCCCCTCGTCGTCAACACGCGGCGCGACCTCTATTCCCCTGCGGCAGGCAACCGCTTCATCGGCCACCTGCGGGTGGTGAACCAATCGGGCGTCTTGCAAACCTTCCGCTACGCGATCGCCCCTGACGCCACGCCGCCAAGCGACACGGTGGCCGACGCAAATTGGTATGTCGTCGACCTGCCCCTCGACGGCGTGCCGTTCAGCGAAGGCATCGTCGTCGGCGACGGCCAGCACCTGTGGATTCGCGCCTCGAGCCTGCTCGTCGCATTTCACCTTAACGGCCGCGAAAACTTGGATACCTGATTATGACAATGAACTACACACCACCCGGCCAAGACCCGCGCGCGTCGGTCAACGTGATTGGTGTCGGCGCCATTGATGCCAATGAACTGGTCACGCTGTATGAGGACGGCAAGGTACGCAAGACCTCCATCGCGTTAGGCGTTGCGCTCGAAAACAATACGACAGCAGGCCTGACAAATGCGTACCTCAGTGCTGCGGACGCGGGAAACAATAGCTACCTGACCTCGCTCCAGGAATGTGTTGCCGCGCTTTCGGACGGAAATTTTGCATACGCGTATAGCGGGGATGGCTCGACTCAAGCCGCTAATGTGAACGTCAAAATTAAAACCCCTACAGGCGGAACGGTGCTGACCATCACCGCTTCGACTGATTCGAGCATTAACCAAGTGAAGATATTGCCATTGGCGGGACGCTTTGTCTTGCTATGGGGTTTCAATACGGTCAGTCTTAAATACGCTGTCTATTCAAACGACGGTACGCAGATTAAAGCCCCCGCACTGCTTGCAACGGTAATGGCCGCGAGCGCGGGGTATTGGGCCGCTGCGGCACTGACAAATGACACGTTTGCCGTGCAGTATTCAAAAACAGGTTCGGCGGGAGTTTGCTTTCAACGATTCGATAACGCAGGTATTGCGGCAGGTGCTGAAGTCGTGGTTGAGGCTGGCGCCATTGCCTCTATCTCGCACGCAACGCTGGCGTGCGCCAATGGCGACTTTATCGTCTATTACTGTCGAAACACTGTTACCACGACATATAAATTCGCTCGTTACAGTGCAGCAGGTGCGGTCGTTATTGCGCTTACATCGATGAACACCCACACCACGGCTCTTACTAGCGGTGGGGGCGGATATCATCAATCAATTGCGGAACTCCCTAATGGAAACATCGTTTTCATTGCGTGCAGTACGCTCGCCGTCGCAAGCAGTTATCCGTATGCTCACGTCTACACAGCGGCCGGGGCGTTTATCCGAGCCGTGGGATATCCAACTTCGACGGTGTACACACTGGCCAGCACGATTACTCCAGTAATTGCTACGGCGGATGGTTTTGCGGTAATTGGCTGGACAAATGACTCCAATATTTACTTACGTACCTACGATCAGGCTGGTTTCCTGAGAAATGGGCCTGTAGGTATCTTATTGAATCATAGTATTAATGCAGCCTTTTCCATTGCAGCCTTTGAGTCCGGTAATTCGCTATCTTTTGTAGTGAGCGGGAATAATAGCGGTAATGGCACGTTCATACTTAAAGCATGGTCAACTGATTTACAAGGTGTATTGAAAGGCTCCGCACTAACTGTGGAAACGGTGGATGGTAACGGTAAACAGTTGACAGGCGCTGTAATGTCGGCGAATAAAATTCTTGCTTTCACCTACAAGCAGGTTGCGGATACAAACTTCCGTACATACCGCTGCACTCGTTGTTCTGTGCTGGGCGTGACGCAAAGCGGGGCGGCTGACGGCGGAACGCTGCCAGTGGCAACGAAGGGAAGCTACCAACTCGCCAGCAATTACAGCGCTGGCGGAACATTCGACCAGCGTACAGCCGTCGTCCCCGGCACCAAGGGCTTCGTGGCCGGTCAATCCGCCGTGCTGCTCGGCTACACCTGACCGGAGACGAAATGAAAACCCTCAAAACACCAGACGGCACCGTCGTCGCTACGGGCGCGGACTTCACATATTCCGATTCCCGCAAAGGCTGGGACGACGGCAACGGCATGTGCCACGGCGACTACGAGCGGGCGCTCGTTGTGGTTGCCGTCTCACATTCGATCGAGCCATTGCAGGGGCTGCTCGCGCTCGATGCGGCCGGCCTCGCCGGCGCGTATGAGCAATGGGCCAGCGACCCTGCGCGCACCTTCGCAGAGAAGGCGTTCATCGAGCGCGCCCAGGTGTGGCGCCGCGACGATCCATTGTTGCAGGCGGCGATGGCCTCGCTCGGCATGACGCCGGCGCAGGGCGATGATTTATTTAGCTGGGCGGCGACGCTGTGACCAGGGCATGCCTCCTGCTGCTCTGGTCGCTGTGTGTCCTGGCCTCGGTTTACGCCGCCCTGCGCATGCTCTATGCCATCATCGCCAACCCATCGCGCGCGTGGGTGATGGCCGTCGCCCACGACCAGCTCGCAAACGCTGCGGCCAACGGCGACCCGGACGAGACGATCAGCAGCAGGGCTGATCGGGCGCGTGGCGAGGGCCAGCGCTGGGGCTGCGTGCTATGCAGACTGCTCGATTGGATCGACCCCACGCATTGCGAAAAGTCGAACGGGGTCTGAGAGACTTGGTGCGCGCTGGCGTTGGCTCACTGCGCGACCGTTAAAGCCAGGCTTTTTACTGTGTGGAAGTGCCAAAACGCGCACAAATCAGTGCCAAAACGCGCGCCGCGTTACAACTTGTCGTACTGCCGAGCCAGAAGTTCGAAGCGGTGGGTGAGGGCGTTGGCGCGGCTTTTGAAACAAGATTTCGATGCCGCTCTTGACTAGACTGCGACCAGAAAGCAAAAAGCCCACGAACCGAAATTCGTGGGCTTTTTGTTTCATTCGTGGTAGGCCGTGCGGGATTCGAACCTGCGACCAACGGATTAAAAGTCCGCTGCTCTACCAGCTGAGCTAACGACCCGAAGAAGCAAGATTATAGGGGGCGCTCTGCTTTCTGTCAAACCACAACGCCGCCAATTGT
>JACMLV010000104.1 GCA_014379395.1 Burkholderiaceae bacterium | reverse complement strand
GGGCCTGGGGGGCGCCGCCCAGCGCCAGCGCGCCAAGCGCGCCCGGCAGAACGCCCAGCAACAGGTGGAGGTAATAGGTGGCGGTGCGCATGGGCGTGGGCGGCGTGGATGTCGGTTTGACGCAGTATGACGGTGGAATAAATGTTTCCTATTTTCAATTTATGTTCTTATTATTTACGTAAACATTTATATCGTCAAGCGATGATATAGCGCAAAACGCGCCATCGAAGGCGTGCTGGCGAATTTACCTAGGTAAAGAAGATTTGACGGCGGGCGCCGCTCAGAGCAAACGGTTGCGAAATAACCACGCCGCCAGCGGCAGCGTGACGCAGGTGATCAGGATCAGCGGCCAGATGTTGCCGGCCACGGCGGCCAGGCCGACGCCCTCCAGATAGACGCGCTGCACCAGGTCGACCGCGTAGCGCAGCGGATTGAGCAGCGTGAGCCATTGCATGAACGGCGGCATGTTGCGCACCGGCGTCGTCAGGCCCGACAAGAGCACCAGCGGCATCAGCAGCACGAAGGTGTACAGCATCGCCTGCTGCATATTGTTTGACAGCGCCGAGATCGACAGCCCGAGCCCGACGCTGGCGAACGTGAACAGCAGCAGGCCGGCGTACAGCGTGAGCGCCGAGCCGGCCAGCGGCACGCCGAACCAGAAGCGCGCCACCAGCAGCACCAGGGTGGCCTGGGCCAGCCCGATCAGGATCGGCGCGAGCGCCTTGCCGAGCATGATCAGGGTCGGGCTGAGCGGCGTGACCAGCAACTGGTCGAAGGTGCCCTGCTCGCGCTCGCGCGCCACCGACAAGGCGCTCAGCAGCAACGTTTGCAGCATCGACAGCGTGGCGATCAGGCCCGGCAGCAGATTCCAGCGCGTCTCCAGGTTCGGGTTGTACCAGGCCCGCGTCTCGACGCGCAGCCCGGCCGCGCCGGCGTTGCCGCCGCCGCTGCTATTACTATGCCGCGCGCGCCAGTCGGCGTTGAACGCCTCCACCACCGCGCCGACATAGCTGGCGGCGGTGCCGGCCGTGTTCGAATTGCGCGCGTCGACGATCAATTGCACGGGCGCGTACTCGCCGGCCTGCAATTGCGGCTCGAAGCGCGGCCCGATGCGCAGCACGAACAGCACCTGCTCGCGCTCGATCGCGGCGGCCGCGTCCGCCTCGCGCTGGACCGACAGCGCGCGCCGGAAGATGCCGTTGCCCTCGATTTTCGCGATCAGGCCGGCGCTCGCGGCGCTGTGGCTCTGGTCGAACAGCGCATAGGACGCGTGGGTCAGGTCGAAGGTCGCGGCGTAGCCGAACAGCATGCTCTGCACCAGCACCGGCATCATCAGGATGACGCGGCTCGACGGGTCCTTCAGGATGGCGAGCAGCTCCTTGCCGGACATGAACATCAGGGCGCGCAAAAAGCGGCGGATGGCGTCGGTCGGCATGGCTTAGGCGATTGCCGGAAATAAATGTACCGGATGACGCCGGATTTTCGTTTCCCGGCAAGGCGCGACCGCCTGCGCATAGCGAGCTATGCAATGGCGGGCGTAACGCAGCAGGGGAACGAAAAGACAAGTCATCGGGTACATTTATTGACAGAAATCGCCTTAGTCCAGCTTCTTCTTGGTGGCGAAACGGGCGAAGCCGAGCAGCGCCAGCGCGTACAGGGCCAGCACCGCGCTGTTTTTGACGATCAAGGGCCAGACGTTGCCGGCCAAGAACAAGGTCTTCAGCAGTTCGATGTAATACGTGGCCGGCAGCAGGTGGCCGACCACCCGGATCGGCGCCGGCACGCTGCGCAGGTCGAACAAGAAGCCCGACAACATCAGCGCCGGCATGAAGCTGAGCACCAGCGCGAACTGGCTGGCCAGGAACTGGCTTTTCGTCACCGCCGAAATCACCAGCCCGAGCCCGAGCGCGACCAGCAGATACAGCATCGACACGGCGATCACCAGCAAGAGCGAGCCCTGCATCGGCACATGGAACAGGAAGCGCGCGGCCAGCAGGCACAGCGCCAGGCCAACCATGCCGACGCAAAAATACGGGATGATCTTGGCCAGCAGGATTTCTGTCGGCCCGACCGGCGTGACGAACAGCGCCTCGAGCGTGCCGCGCTCCCATTCGCGCGCCATCACCAGCGCCGTCAGGAAGGCGCCGACGATGGTCATGATCAGCACGATCAGGCCCGGCACCAGATACCAGGTGCTGGTGTTGGCCGAGTTGAACCACAGGCGCTGCTCGATGGTCACCTGCCCGACCGCCCCCGGCGGGGCATGGCCGGCGCGGTCGAGCTGACGGCGTCCGGCCTGCGCCAGCGCGCCCTGCACATAGTTGCCGATGATGCGGGCGCGATTGGCGTCGGCGCCGTGCAGGATCAGCTGCACCGCGCCGCGCCCGGCCGCCTGCTCTTTGGCGAAATCGCCGCGCAGGCGCACGATGGCGTCGACCTCGCGCGCGAGCATCGCCCGCTCGGCCTCGCGCATCGAGCCGAGCAGGATTGGCGAGATATAGGGCGACAGCAACAGGCCGGAAATCGCTTCGCGCGCCTGCGGCGAACCGTCTTCCAGCACCACCGCCACCGGCGCGTTGCGCACGTCGAGCGACAGGCCGTAGCCGAACAGCAGGATCAGCATGATCGGCAGCAGGATGCCGAAGGCGAGATTGCTGGAGTCGCGCAGCAACTGGCGGAACTCCTTGCGCGTCAGGGCGATCAGGCGCGTGGTAAAACGGCTGGGCGCGTGCATCAGGCGGCCTCTGCGGCATTGGCCGCGTTGCGCCGCCGCTCCTGCTCGACGATGCCGATGAAGGCCGCGTCCATGTCGGCCGCCAGCCCTCCCTCCCCGCCGGCCTGGCGCCGCACTTCCAGCGGCGTGCCGAGCGCGAGCAAATTGCCGGCGTCCTGGATCGCGATGCGGTCGCAGTACTCGGCCTCCTCCATGAAGTGCGTCGTGACGATGATGGTGGTGCCGGCCGCGGCCAGCGCCGTGATGCGGTGCCAGAACGCGCGCCGCGCCAGCGGATCGGCGCCGCTGGTCGGCTCGTCGAGGAACAGGATACTGGGCCGGTGCAGCAGCGCGGTCGCCATCGCCAAGCGCTGCCGGTAGCCGCCCGGCAACTGGCCGCTGGGCGTGTCGGCCTGATCGGCCAGCGCGAACTCCCGCAATGAGACCTCGATGCGCGCGGCCAGCTCCTTGCCGTACAGGCCGTAGGCGCCGCCGAAGAAATGCAGGTTCTCGCGCACCGACAGGTTGCCGTACAGCGCGAACTTTTGCGACACGTAGCCGATCTGGCGCCGCGCCTCGGCCGGCGCGTGGCGCAGATCGACGCCGGCCACCCGCAGATAGCCGCTGCTGGCCGGCAGCAGGCCGCACAACATGCGGAAGGTGGTGGTCTTGCCGGCGCCGTTCGGCCCCAGCAGGCCGAAGATTTCGCCGCGCCGCACCGAAAAGCCGATGCCGTTGACGGCCGTGAAGTCGCCGAAGCGGCGCACCAGGTCGCGCACTTCGATCACCACGTCGCGCGGTTCGGCCGGGCTGACGGCGGCAAGCGGCGGCGCCGGCCGCGGCACTTCGGACGCCAGATGCGCGGCGTGCAGCAACGTCATAAATCCGTCTTCCAGACGCGCATCGACTTGCCTGACGGCCGCGCCCGCCAACAGTTCGGCCGGCGCCGGCGTGCGCCGGATCAGGCGCACCTCTCCGCCCAGCGGCACCGCGTCGGTCGTGCCGGGATCGTCATACAGCCGCGCCTGCAAGGTGCGCGCCGCCTCGCCCGCGTGCGGTGTGACGACCGACACCAGAGCGTCGGCGCGCGCGCGGATCGCCTCCGGGGCGCCCTGCGCCAACAAGCGCCCGTCGCGCAGCACCAGCACCTGCGCGCAATGCTCGGCCTCGTCCAGGTACGAGGTCGCGACGATCACGCTGAGCTGCTCGGCGCCGACCAGTTGCTGCACGATTTCCCACAGCTCGCGGCGCGACAGCGGATCGACGCCGACGGTCGGCTCGTCGAGCAGAAGCAGCTCGGGCGAGCGCACCAGCGTGCAGGCCAGCCCCAGCTTTTGCTTCATGCCGCCCGACAGCTTGCCGGCCGGACGGCCGGTGAAACGCGCCAGATCGGTCATGTGCAGCAGGCGCGCGTAACGCTCGCGCCGCAGCGCCGCCGGCACGCCGTGCAGATCGGCGTACAAATCAAGGTTTTCCTGCACCGACAGATCGTCGTACAGGCCGAAGCGCTGCGGCATGTAGCTGATGCGGTTCTGGATTTGCTGCGCCTGCGTCGCCGCGTCCAGCCCCAGCACGGACAGGCGGCCACTGTCGGCCGTCATCAGGCCGGCCACCAGGCGCAGCAAGGTGGTCTTGCCGGCGCCGTCCGGGCCGACCAGCGCCGTCAAGGTGCCGGCCGCCATCTCGAACGAGACGTCGGTCAGCGCGTCGACGGCCAACTGGCTGCCCTTGCCGGCGAAGCGCTTGCACAAGCCGCTGGCCGACAGCGCCGGGGTCGTCATGGAATGCGCACGGTGGCCGGCATGCCGAGGCGCAGGCGCTCTTGCGGATCGTCGACCAGCACCCGCACCTCGTACACCAGGCTGGTGCGGATTTCCTCGGTCTGCACCGTCTTCGGCGTGAATTCGGCCACCGACGAGATCGCGCCGATGCGGCCGGCCAAGGGTGCGTCGGGCGCGCCGTCGGTCGTCACGCGGGCGGCGGCGCCGGGCTTGACCTTGCCCAGATCGGCTTCCGCGACATAGGCGCGCACCCACTTCGGATCGCTGATCGCCAGCGCGAAGACCGGCTTTTGCGGATTGGCCATGTCGCCCGGTTCCAACAGGCGGCTGCGCACGACGGCGTCGACCGGTGCTTTGAGCTTGGTGTCGGCCAGCCGGTGGCGCAGCAGCTCGGCTTGCGCGGCGGCGGCCTCGACCTGCGCCTGCGCCTCGCCGCGCTCTTCCTTGCGCGGCCCGGCCAAGATCAGTTCCAGCGCCTTGCCGACGTTGTCGAGCCGGGCGCGCGCCACGCGCAGGCGCGCGTCGGCGGCGTCGATTTCCAGTTCACTCACGGCGTGGCCGCCGGTTTCGCTGTTGGCGCCCTTAAGCCGCGCCAGCTGCTGGCGCGCGTTGTCGGCCTCGGCCTGGGCCGAGTTGACGTTGGCGCGCGCCTGCGCGACCTCCTCCGGCCGGGCGCCGTTTTTCAGCCGTTGCAGCGTCTGCCGGCGCACCGCCAGCTGAGCCTCGGCCTGGCGCAGTTCGAGCGCCAGCGTCAGGCTGTCGAGTTCGCCTAGCACCTGCCCGGCGCGCACCCGCTCGCCCTCCTGCACGTTGAGGCGCACGATGCGTTCGGTGCCGTTAAAGGCGAGCGACACCTGGCGCAGTTCGACGTTGCCATACAAAACCAAGCCCTGCTGCGCGGCCGGCTTGTGCGTCCAGTACCAGGCCAGCGCCGCGCCGCCCGCCACCAGCAGCGCGCCGACCAGCAATCTCTTCTTCATAGCGGATTCCCGTTGTGCGGCGCTGGCAGGATGCGGCGTCGCCTTCGTCAACAGCAATTCTCCATTCAAACACTGACGCCTTGAAAACGCCGACGCGAGACTGTAGGGTGGGCACGCTTTTGTGCCCACGCGGATGCGCGCGATGAGCACGAAAGCGCGCCCATTCTGTATCGAGAATTGCCGCCTCATCAAATTCTAATTTGAATTTGAATCCGACTCAAGCTAAAATTAGCCGCATGAACCGCGCCCCCGCCAAGTCCACGCCAGCGAACCAGCGCGCGCCCAGCCCGCACGGCGACGCCACGCGCCAGCACATTCTGGAGGTGGCCGGCCGGCTGTACGCCGAGCACGGCGCCGAGGCCACCACCAGCAAGCAGGTCTGCACCGAGGCGCAGGTCAACCTGGCCGGCGTGAACTACCACTTCGGCAGCCGCGAGGGGCTATATGCGGCGGTGCTGGTCGAGGCGCACCGGCGCCTGCTCAGCTTCGAAGCCCTGAGCGCGATCGCGGCCGGACCGGGCGACGCGCGCGCCAAGCTCGGGCGCGTGATCGACGGCCTGACCGGCGCGATGGGGCGCGACGGCTGGCATTTGCGCGTGTTCATGCGCGAGCTGCTGTCCCCCTCGGCCGCGCTCGACACCTTGCTGCTGGTCGAAGTCCAGCCCAAGCTGGCGATCCTGAAGGCGCT
>JACMLV010000103.1 GCA_014379395.1 Burkholderiaceae bacterium | reverse complement strand
TTTCCGTTGCGCACTTGGCGCGGCTTCGTAGAACAAGCCATATTCGCTTTCCCCCTTTCTGCGCAGCTTTGCCCGGCTTCAACTCCTTTCTCAAGGGGATGGGCTGAGCGATTTTATAACTAACTGTTGCAGGAGAGGTGCCGCTGCCTGATCAGAATGTATGCGATTCGAGGGTCTCTGAAAGATATATTTTTGAGATCAGAACAAACAGGAACATTTTCGACCTTGGGTCAAGCACGTATATAATTACCAAAATGATCCTCAGTAAAAGTTGACTGTTCCGGCGGAGCGCCCGTCAACATCCCCCGCCCGAGCGGCGAATAGGCGACGAACGTCGTGCCGACCTCGCGGCAGGTCGCCAGCACCTCGGCTTCAGGGTCGCGCGTCCACAGCGAATACTCGCTCTGCAGCGCAGCGATGGGATGAACGCCGGCAGCTCGGCGGAGGGTGGCGGCCGACACTTCCGATAGGAAACTTCCATCGAGCGCGATCTCGATCGATCCCCCAACGCCCCGTTCATGCCCCAAAAAGTGCGCGCGATCAGCGACTTCCTGGCGGGAAGATTTGGTGCAACGCCATCAGAGCGATTGGCTACCGAAAGATAGCCTGGGTGGTGCGGGTGGCCGCGGTCGAACCCACACTCCTCTCGGAATTGGGTTTTGAATCCAGCGCATGGACCAGTGCCACGTCACTTGCACCACTCCAGCGAGGGTTGATCTACAAGGCATGGCAGGAGGTTTTGACTCAGCGTGACGCTAGCGGGGGACTCTGACTTGTCACGAGGACTAGCCGCAATGCGCCACAATCGGCCATTCCCTGAGCGCCGGAAACAAGACATTCAGACAAGCAGCCAATGTCTAGTTTTCGGCCTTAGCTCTAAGGCTGATGCCGACCCATTGCGGGCGTCGACGATGTCTGCTACCAGTAGTTGAAAAGACCACACGCGATGGAGATCGTCATGCTCATTTTGGTTTGTATCGCCGCCCTACTCGTTGGGCAGCTTAGCCCCGAAGTGCGTGCCCGACTGGAGCCCTTCACTACAGCTGTGGCCGAGGCTTGGGCGAACCTGGCAGCACTAGACCACGACGGCTCCGTCAAGACCCGGTTGGAGGCGATGCGCGTATTGGATCAGCGGCCATTGATCATCGCGAATCACGAAATCGACCTTTCCAGTCTAAATGAAGAGGATCAGGCAGCCGCCCGCGAAGCCGTGGGGCGGCTGCGTGCGGTCTGAGGCCGGGCGCGAAAATTTTCCTGCGTCGCTGTCGATCGGGCGCCCCGCCGCGCATCACCCTGTTAGGAACGCGCACGGTGCGCGAGCCGCCCAAGGAGAACCCCATGCAATACATGCTCATCTTCAAAGAGACCACCGCCGAAACCGGCCGCCGCGACGACCCCGCGGCCGCGCCCGCCTACTGGGGCGCGTGGAATGCCTACGTCGGCGCCATGCATGACAGTGGCATCGTCGTCAGCGGCAACGGGCTGCAGTCGCCGCGCACCGCCACCCGCGTGCGCGTGGAAGGCGGAAAGCGCCAGGTGCAGGACGGCCCCTTCGCCGACACCCACGAGCACCTGGGCGGCTACTTCATCGTCGAGACGGCCAGCCTGGACGACGCGCTGGAATGGGCCGCGCGGGCGCCCTGCGCATCGGCCGGCAGCGTCGAGGTGCGGCCGGTGCTGCCGCCACCGACGAACGCGCCTGCATGAGCGACGGCGTGGCGGCGGCGGCCGAGCGCGTCGTCCGTGAGAGCTATGGCCGCCTCGTAGCGCGCCTGGCCTGGCAATGGCGCGACCTCGCCGCGGCCGAGGATGCGCTGGCCG
>JACMLV010000870.1 GCA_014379395.1 Burkholderiaceae bacterium | reverse complement strand
TCGTGGCGCTGTTCCAGATCGGCGCCCAGGTCACCCACGTGTCGGTGCTGCAGGACGGCGTCACGCTCTACGAGCGCGAGCAGCCGTTCGGCGGCAACGCCCTGACCCAGGACATCGTGCGCAGCTTCGGCTTGACGTTCGAGGAGGCCGAGGCGCGCAAGAAGGCGGGCGACCTGCCCGACAATTACAACGCCGAGCTGCTCGCGCCCTTCCTCGACAACGCCGCGCTCGAAGTGACGCGCGCGATCCAGTTCTTCTTCACCTCCACGCCCTACACCAAGATCGACCAGTTGTTCCTGGCCGGCGGCTGCGCCCAGATGCCGGGCCTGCTCGAGCTGGTGGCGGCCCGCACCAAGATCTCGAGCGCGGTGCTGTCGCCGTTCAAGGGCATGCAGCTGGCGCCCACCGTGCGCGAGTCGCAGTTGCGGCAGGACGCGCCGGCCTACCTGGTCGCCTGCGGCCTGGCCATGCGGAGGTTCGACACATGATCCGCATTAATCTGCTGCCGCACCGCGAGGAAAAGCGCAAGCAAAAGAAGGCCGCCTTCGTCGCCCTGCTGACCCTGTGCGCCATCCTCGGCGGCGTCGTCGTGCTGGCCGTGGGCGGCTACAACCTGCGCCGCATCGCGATCCAGAACGAGCGCAACGGCGTGATCACGGCCGCCATCGTCGAGCTCGACAAAAAGATCGTCAAGATCGCCACGCTCAAGCAGGAGATCGAAGCCCTCAAGGCGCGCCAGCAGGCGGTCGAGGATTTGCAGGGCGACCGCAACCAGCCGGTCTATCTGATGGACGAGCTGGTCAAGCACACGCCCGAGGGCGTGTACCTGAAGGCCTTCAAGCAAGAGGGCCAGCGCATCACCCTGTCGGGCTACGCCCAGTCGCAGGAGCGGGTCTCGGAATTGTTGCGCAACCTGGCCGGGCAGTCGCAATGGCTCGAGCGCCCGGACCTGATCGAGGTGCACGCGGTCGCGCTGGCCAAGAACGCGCGCAAGGTGGTCGAGTTCACGCTCACGGTCGGCATCCGGCGCGCGCGCGACAAGGATCAGGACGCGCAGAAGGACAAGCCCGGGGCCGGCGCGCAGCCGGTCGGGACCGCCAACGGGGCCGCCGCGCCCAAGCCCTGAGATCGGAATCACGCTATGGCCAATTTGAAACATCTGGCGGCATCGCTGGCGGCCCAATTTCGCGGCCTGAACGAGCGCGCGCCCGGCCTGTGGCCGCTGGCCCCGCGGCTGCTGTGCGGCGTCGGCGTCATGGCCGCCGTCGTCACGCTGGGCTACTTCGGCTATTGGGACGGCCAGTTCCAGGAGCAGAACGCCGGCCTCGAGCAGGAGACCAAGCTGCGCGAGGAATACAAGGTCAAGGTCGGGCGCGCCGTCAACCTGGAGGCGCTGCAGGCCCAAAAAACACAGGTCGACCAGTACGTCGACCGGCTCCAGAAGCAATTGCCGAGCAAGGCGGAAATGGCGGCGCTGCTGTCCGACATCAACCAGGCCGGGCTCGGGCGCGGCCTGCAGTTCGAGCTGTTCAAGCCGGGCCAGGTGCTGGTCAAGGACTACTACGCCGAGCTGCCGATCGACATCAAGGTGACCGGCAGCTACCACGACATCGGCGCCTTCGCCGGCGACATGGCCAACCTGCCGCGCATCGTCACGCTCAACAACATGGCGCTGAACGCGTCCAAGGACGGCGCCAGCCTGACGCTCGACGCCGTCGCCAAGACCTTCCGCTATCTCGATCCGGACGAGGTGAACGCCCAGCGCAAGGCGATGGCCGACAAGAAGAAGGGACCGAAAAAATGACGATCCGATTCTGGCGCCGGGCGCTGGCCGCGGCGGCGCTGCTGGCGCTGGCCGGCTGCGGCAGCGGCGACGAGCAGGAGGTGCGGCAGTGGATGGACGAGGTGCAAAAGCAGGCCCGCGTCGCGGTGCCGCCGCTGAGCGAGCCGAAGACCTTCATCCCGTTCGCCTACGCCTCGCGCGAGTTGATCGACCCGTTCAGCGCGAACAAGCTGCTGTCCGAACTGGCCAAGGCGGCCAAGGCCCAGGGCGGCGGCTTGAAGCCGGACCTGGAGCGGCGCAAGGAGGCGCTCGAGAGCTTTCCGCTCGACACGCTCAAAATGGTCGGCACGATCCAGAAAGCGGGCGTGCATTACGCCTTGCTGCAGATGGACCGGGCGGTGTACCAGGTGCGCGCCGGCCAATATGTAGGACAAAATTTCGGCCGCGTCACCAAGGTCGGCGACGACGCGCTGGAGATCCGGGAAGTGGTGCAAGATGCGGTCGGCGACTGGGTCGAGCGGATGACCAAGTTGGAATTGCAGGAAAGCAAGGAGAGCAAGAAATGAGCGCATTCACACCACCAGGCCTGGGCCGCAGGCTCCTCGTCGCCGCGCTGGCGCTGTGCCTGCACGGCCAGTT
>JACMLV010000869.1 GCA_014379395.1 Burkholderiaceae bacterium | reverse complement strand
GGCCGGCGTCGGGCGCTACCTGCACATGAGCGCCCTGGGCGCGGCGGCCGACGGCCCGTCGATGTACGCGCGCTCGAAGGCCGACGGCGAACTGGCCGCCTGCTTTGATGCGCGCGTCGCGCCGACCATCTTCCGGCCCTCGGTGGTGTTCGGCCCGGAGGACAAGTTCCTCAACCTGTTCGCCACCATGCAGCGCTTTCTGCCGTTCGTGCCGCTGGCCGGCGCCGACGCGCGCCTCCAGCCGGTCTACGTGGAAGACGTGGCGCAAGCCTTCGTCAACGCGCTCGACGACCACCGCAGCACCGGCCGGGTTTATGAATTGGGCGGCCCGTCGGTCTACACGCTGCGCGAGATCGTGCAGCTGGCCGGCCGCTATGCGGGGCACCCGCGCCCGGTCGTCGCGCTGCCGCCGGCGCTGGCGCGGCTCCAGGCCGGCCTGCTCGAAATGCTGCCCGGCACGCCGTTGATGAGCCGCGACAACCTCGACTCGCTGAAGGTCGACAACGTCGTGCTGCCGTCGCCCGGCGCCTTGACGCTGGCCGCGCTCGGCATCCGCCCGACCGCCCTGGAGGCGGCCGCCCCGCATTACCTCGGGCCGGCCTCGCTCCGCTTCGACGACTGGCGCAGCCGCGCCGGACGCTAATTTCACCCACAGGCAAACCATGCAAACCACCGAACTCGATCCCGGCCTGACACAAGCTTTGGCCGCCGCCCGCAAGCCCGGCCTGACCCTGGTCATCGCCAACAAGAATTACTCGTCCTGGTCGATGCGGCCGTGGGTCGCGATGACCGCCTTCGGCATCCCGTTCCAGGAAGTGCGGATCCTGCTCGGCCAGGACGACACCGGCGGCAAGATCGCTGAATATTCCGCCTGCGGCCGGGTGCCGGTGCTGCTGGCGGGCGACATGACGATCTGGGACAGCCTGGCGATCTGCGAATACCTGGCCGAGCAGTTCCAGGAAAAGCACCTCTGGCCGCAGGACGTGGCGGCGCGCGCGATGGCGCGCTCGATCTGTGCCGAGATGCATTCCGGCTTCACCGGCCTGCGCGGTTCGATGACGATGAATATCCGCGCGCGCCTGCCGGGCAAGGGCCGCAACACCGGGTCGCAGGCCGACATCGGCCGCATCAGCGAAATCTGGGAGGAGTGCCTGTCGCGCTTCGGCCACCACCAGTTCCTGTTCGGCGAGTTCTCGCTGGCCGACGCCTATTTCGCGCCGGTGGTGATGCGCTTCCAAACCTACGGCGTGACGCTGGCGCCGGCCCTGAACGCGTACTGCGAACGGGTGCTCGCGCACCCGGCGGTGGCGCGCTGGGTCGAGGAGGCGCTGGCCGAGACCGAATCGGTGCCGCGCTTCGACGTCGTGCCCGACTGACGGATGAAGATTTATGTAGTGGGCGGCGCGGTGCGCGACGAGCTGCTCGGGCTGCCCGTCAAGGACCGCGACTACGTCGTCGTCGGCGGGACCCCTGAGCAGATGCTGGCGCGGGGTTTTCGCCCGGTCGGCAAGGATTTCCCGGTCTTCCTGCATCCAAAGACGCATGAGGAATACGCGCTCGCGCGCACCGAGCGCAAGACCGCGCCCGGCTACCGCGGCTTCGTGTTCCACGCCGCGCCCGACGTCACGCTGGAACAGGACCTGGTCCGGCGCGACCTCACCGTCAACGCCATCGCGCGCGCCGAGGACGGCGCCTTGTCCGATCCGTTCGGCGGCGTGGCCGACATCGGGCGGCGCGTCTTCCGCCATGTCTCCGACGCCTTCGGCGAAGACCCGGTGCGCATCCTGCGCGTGGCGCGCTTCGCCGCGCGCTTCACCGATTTCACGGTCGCCCCCGAGACGCTGGCCCTGATGCGCAGCATGGTCGAGCAGGGCGAAGTCGATGCGCTGGTGCCGGAGCGGGTCTGGCAGGAGGTGGCGCGCGGCCTGATGGAGGCGCGCCCGTCGCGCATGCTGGCGGTGCTGCGCGAGTGCGGCGCGCTGGCGCGCATCATGCCCGAACTGGACGC
>JACMLV010000868.1 GCA_014379395.1 Burkholderiaceae bacterium | reverse complement strand
GTGCGCGCCAGCTGGGAGGTCCATTACGCGCTGGCGCCCCTGTTCCGCGGCCGCGGGCTGGGCCTCGGCCTGCTGCGCGGCGCGCTGGCCCACTTCGGCGCGGAATTTCCGCGGGCGAACGTGCTGGGCCAGGTGCAGCCGCACAACCTGCCCTCGCGCAAGCTATTCGAAGCCCTGGGATTCGCCATCCAGGTCCTGCCCGACAGCGGCACCCTGCAATACCGGCGCCGCCTCGATCCCCCATTCCCCTCGTCACAATAGAACAAGCCCATGCAAATCGCCGACTTCCCCATCGGGCCGCACAGCCGCCCTTTCATCATCGCCGAGATGTCCGGCAACCATAACCAATCGCTGGAGCGGGCGCTGGCGATCGTCGACGCCGCCGGCGAGGCCGGGGTCCAGGCGCTCAAGCTGCAGACCTACACCGCCGACACCATGACGCTGGCCGTTGACGACGGCGAATTCTTCATCAGCGATGAACAGAGCCTATGGAAGGGCAACAGCCTGCATGCGCTGTATCAGCAAGCCCACACCCCGTGGGAATGGCATGCGCCGATCTTCGCGCGCGCCAAGGAATGGGGGATGGTGTGCTTCAGCACGCCGTTCGACGACAGCGCGGTCGACTTCCTCGAATCGCTCGACGTTCCGGCCTACAAGATCGCCTCGTTCGAACTGGTGCACCTGCCCTTGATCCGGCGCGTCGCCGCCACCGGCAAACCCTTGATCATGTCGACCGGCATGGCCACATTGGCCGAAATCGACGACGCGGTGCGCGCCGCGCGCGAAGCCGGTTGCCGCGACTTGATCTTGCTCAAATGCACCAGCACCTATCCGGCCACGCCGGAAAACAGCAACGTGCTGACCATCCCGCACCTGCGCGCCATGTTCGGCTGCGAAATCGGCCTGTCCGACCACACGATGGGGGTGGGCGCGTCGGTGGCGGCGGTCGCGCACGGCGCCAGCGTGATCGAAAAGCATTTCACGCTGTCGCGCGCGGACGGCGGCGTGGACAGCAGTTTCTCCCTAGAGCCGGCCGAGCTGGCCGCACTGGTGCTGGAAACCGAACGCGCCTGGCAGTCGCTGGGCCAGGTCGCCTACGGGCCCGGCGAGGCCGAGCGCAAGTCGCTGGTGTTCCGGCGTTCGGTGTATGTGGCGCAAGACATCGCGGCCGGCACCGTCCTGACAGCGGACAATCTGCGCTGCGTGCGCCCCGGCCTCGGCCTGCCGCCCAAATATTACGATCTGCTGTTGGGGCGCAGGGTCGGGCGCGACGTCGCCAAGGGTACGCCGATGAGCTGGGACTTGCTCGGTCAGTGATCGTAATACGGGGTGACGGCATACATGAAGCCGGCGCCCACCGAGGCCAGCAACACTTTCTTGCCTTTGCCGAAATGGCCGGCGCGGAACGCGTCGCACATCACGGTGCCGAGCGAGGCTTCGGCCGTGTTGCCGATGGCGGCGACGTTGTTGAGCGACTTCGACATCGGCAGCTTGAGGCGCGCCATGCAATATTCGATCAGGCGCAGGTTGGCCTGGTGAAACAGGATCAGGTCGAGCTCATCGACGCTCCATCCCAGGTCGTCCAACGCGTGCCGTATGATTTTCGGCAATTCGACCACGACCTCCTTCCACACCCCGAGCCCGGTGTGCTCGTAGTACAGCGCCTTGCTGTCCTGCCGCAAGGCCGCACTGTGGTGCGGATAGCTTGAACCCCCGCCGCGCAGGCGCACCAGCTCATAGTTCTTGGTGTGGCTGTTGAAGTAGCTCGGCAAGAATCCGGCGCCGGGCGCCGCCCCGCCGGAGCCCATCAGCACCGCCGCGGCCGCGTCGCCAAAGAAATACGCGCTGTTTTCATCGTTCGGATCGACGAACGGCGATTGCTTGGCGATACCGACCACGGCGATCACGCGCATCTTCGGATTGGCCAGCAGCAAGGCGCGCGCGTTTTCGAACGCCGCCTGCATGCCGGCGCAGTTGGCCATCAGGTCGAACGCCAATCCGGCCTTCAGGCCCAGGCTTTGCACCAGTTTCAGCGCCATGCTCGGATACAGGTAGTCGCCGGTGAAGGTGGCGACGATCACGCCGTCGATCTCGTCCTTGTCGATGCCGGCGCGCTCGATCGCGTCGGCCAGCGCCTTGTGGCCCATGCTCGAGGCGGTCTCGTCACCCGCCAGGTGGCGCTTTTCGATGCCGGTCTTGCGCACGATGTCGTCGGCGGCGATGCCCAGCCGGGCGGCGACCACTTCCGTCCCCTCGAAACCGGGGGGGATATATTGGCCGGCGCCGATAATTTTAATGCCCATGACTTTCCTTGTGCTGGACGTAAGCCCACTTTTTATTGTGTTTCAGTTCCATGCCGACCGTGGTGCGGTCGCCGTGGCCGGGCAGGATCACGGCGTCCGCCGCGAACCCGGCCTTGACCTGTTCGATGAAGCGGAAAAATTGCGCCGTGTTCTCGCGGCCGTCGAACAGCGTGATATTGAGTTTGTGATGCAATGCCAAGTCGCCGGTGAGCAGGAAATCGCGCTCCAGGCCGTACAGGTAGCAACTGCCCTTGGTATGGCCGCCCGCGTGTTCCAGGCCCAGCCCCCACGATCGCAGGAAAGCCAGCAGCGCGGCGCTGAACATCGCGACCGGCGGGGCGCGCATCTTCTTCTTGACGATCATCAGGGAATACGACTGCGCCCGCTTGACCTCGTCGAAATCCTGTTCGTGCACGTACAGGACGTCGGCCAGCCCGCGCTCGATGACGCCGGCCGCGCCCGACACATGGTCGAAGTGGCCGTGCGTGGTGATCATGTAGCGCAGCGCGAGCCGATGCTGGCCCAGGTAGTCGGCGATGACGTCGGCGCGGTCGGTCGGATCGACCAGCAGCGCCTGATCGCCATTTTGCACGATGTAGCAGTTGGTCTTGAGCTCGTTGAGCGTCAGGCGATGAATTTTCAGCACCGCGTTCTGATAAATGAGCACGCCGCTACACCCCGCCGAAATACAGGGTCTGGCCGCCGATGTCGCAGGAATTGGCTTCGAAGAATTCGATGGCCGCGACGATCTCGCGCAGCGGCGCGAACTGCTTGTGCGGAATCAGGCCGAGCACCTTGTCGGCATGGTCGCCGAGGATTTGATCGAGCATCCCGCTGGGGAACGCCGACAGGCCGATGTTATTGACATGCACGCCGAACGGATGGCCTTCCTTGTTGAGCACCCTGGAAAACGCCTCCAGTCCGCTCTTGGTGGCGGCGTAGACCGAATCGCCGACCACGCTCAGTTTGGGCGCCATCGACAAGATGTTGACGATCTGGCCCGACTTGGACTGGATCATTTTGCGGAACATCGCCTTGCTGATCAGGATCGGCGCCTTCAGGTTGACGTCGATCATGCGCCCGATGTCGTCGGCCTTCATGATCCCCAGCGGCAGCGAGGTCAGGATCGCCGCGTTATTGACCAGCAAGTCGATTTTCGGAAAATCGCGGGCCACGCGCTGCATGACGCGCGTCGTTTCCTGCGCGTCGGCCAAGTCGCAGCAATAGAAACGCGCGTCGGGCCCGAGTTGTTCGGGCCGGGTGCGCGCCAGACCGATCACGCAATTGTCGCCCTGCCAATGCCGGGCCAGCGCCAGGCCGAGGCCGCGCGAGGCGCCGGTGATCAGAATCGTCTTATGCTTCATTTACTTTGAGCAAGGCCAGCTCGGCCAGGGTCGCCGCGTTTTCAAACGGTGTCTTGCCTTCGGTGATGATCGCCGCCTCATCGATGACCTCGATTTCCTTGCCGGTCTTTTCAAGGACGTATTCTTCGACTTTGATGATCAGGCCGACTAGCGCCAGCGAATCGATGATGCTGCCGGCGCCAAACAGCGCGGTTTGGCGGTCCACCCGGCTGCCGTCAATCCCATTTTCCTCGCATATCACCTTCAGCTCGGCCAAGATCACGTCGATCAATTCTGCTTGATTCATTGCTTCAATCCTCGAATGTTAGAATTTTCTTGCTGGCGCAGTAAAACGGATCGGCCTGCAGCCGCTGCAAGAAACGATTATGAGTCGGCTTGATGCGGAATGCAAACAGGTTGGCGCCGTTGAGCTCGCCGCTCACGACCAACTGGTCCGCCACAAAATCGTCCCAGACGTGCTGCCATTGGTTGTCGTACTCATGCGTGGGTGTGATCTCGCGCACGAACATCCGGTATGGCCGCTCCAATTTTTCGCCTTGGGCGCCGGTGACGTCGCCGGGAAACTCCTTGTAGAAGCGATATGGCACCTGGGCCACTTCCTCGGTGTGGTGCAAGAAGGTGGCGCCGCCCTCGAATTCGGTGCCCAGCGCGACATTGATGGCGTCCATCTCGTAGAGCAGGGCAAACGGCGAGCCGGGACCGCACGACGACAGATTGGCGCAGTCGGCGAACGCCGCGGCCTGCGGGCCGGCCACGCCGAACGAATGGAAGGGGTGCAGCGTGCGGAGCACGCCGGGCAATTTGCGGAAATATTCGCTCAGCGCGCCGGTTTCCGCCTTCGATGCGTGATAGTCCCACAGCCGGGTGCGGCCATAGGAAAAGGTGAAGGCCGGCATCAGGATCGTCGCCCGCGGCCCCAGCGCCTGTTGCAGGCAAGCCATCACGCCGGCCAGGCCACCCTCGACCAGGCCGAATTTCAACATCGAGCTGTGCACGACATAGACCCGGTTCTGCGGCAGCCGCAAAGCCTCCAATGCGGCGGCCAGCTGGGCCAGGGAGGTCTTTCTCATGGCGTGCGCACTTTCTTGAAGCGGTCGTTGACGAAATTTTCCCAGTTGAAGACAAACTGGCTCGGCACCTTGAAGCGCTCGAGCCGGCTTGCGCAATGCTTCTTGATCAGCTTTTCCGCCTCCGCCTTGTCCAGCGAGCCGTCGAGCAAGATGTAAGCTTGCACGATCTGCCCCAGCAGCGGATGCTTCTTCGCCTTGACGAACACATCGTCGATGAAGGGCAGCTCGTGGATGCAGTTCTCGACCTCGCTCGGATAGACTTTCAGGCCGCCGACGTTGATGATGTCGGTCTGGCGCCCCAGGATCATCAGGTACTCGCCATCGGTCTCGACCAGATCGTTGGTGCAGAACCATTCCTCGCCATTTTGTTCGAGCGCCGGGCCGTGCGCGCCGAACACGATCCGGCCCAGCAAATTGGAACGCGTCTTGATCCACAGAACGTGATCGACCACCTTCGATTCCACGCCCGGGTCGATGAACTTGATCCACAGCGTATCGTTCGAGCGCGACTGCACCTGCAGCACGCCGGTCTCGGACAAGCCGTAGGTCTGCTTGAAGACGCAGTCGGGCAGCACTTCGTTTAGTTTCCTGAGCACCGCCTCGCTCATCACCTCGGTGCCGTAGCTGATCACCTGCAGCGACGACAGGTCGTACTTCAGGTGCGCGCGCGCCATCAGCAATTGCGACAGGAAGCTCGGCGTGGTGGGCAGCAGCCGGACCCGGTATTGCTGCACCGCCTGGCAGACGATATCGACCTGGCGTTCGGCGACGTTGACGGCGGTGCCGCCGCGAAACAACAGGAACAGCACGGTGTTGATGCCGCCCATGTGGTCGAACAGCAGGAAGCAAATCGAGCTGAGCGGCTCTTTCTTGGCCAGGTAGCGATAGCACAGCGCGTCGATGTCGTGCACGATCGCCTTCGGCACCCCGGTGCTGCCCGAGGTGAACACGATCAGCGCGCCGGTGTCGGCCGGCAGGATCGCGCGCCAGGCGCGCTCGGCCGGCGCGATGGCGCGCGGCGCGCCGTCCGCGCCATAGGTGTCGACCAGGTAGTCCGGCCCGAGCTGGTCGACGTACTGGCCGAGCCTGGCGTGCGCCTCGCGCGTGAGCGGGATCACGGTCGCCTTGCAAAACAACAAGGCCAGCATGCTCGCCAGCGAAGCGAAGGAGAATTCGCCGATCAGCGCGACCACCTGGCCGCAGCCGATGCCGTCGGCGCGGAACTGCCGCTCGCGCGCCCGGACCGCCTCGGCCAGCGCCTCATAGGTGTACTCGTTGCCGTCGGAGACGAGCGCGACGCGCGCCGCGTTCTCGGCCATTCTTTCCCTTAAAACATCAAACATCTCGTCCTCCCGCCCGCGTCGCGACGCACAGGGCGCCGTAATTGACCTCGACCCTGCGCTCCCGCCATTCATCGCGCGGGATGTGGCTTTCCACGGGCAAGATCCGTTCCGACACGATCGTCAGGCCGGCCTGCGCGATTTGCGCCTGCATCGCCTCGACCGAGTCGTACAGGAAGATATGGTCGATCGAGGGCGCGTTGGCGCAGGTGGTCAGGAACACGTGGCCGTCCTCGCCGATCAGCTCGGCGATCTTCCTGAGCATCGTCAGCGGGTCCTCCAGATGCTCGAGCACCTCGTTGATGACCACCAGATCGTAGCGGTGCGCGGGCTGGAACTGGCACACGTCCATCAGATGGAAGGCGACGTCGCGTCCGGGCGCGAAATGGTCGATCACCTTGCGGCTCAGGCCGAGCGAAACGGCGCTGATGTCGACCACGTCGAAATGGGCGCCGTCGAAGGTCTGGATCGATTCGGCCAGGTGCAGGCCGTGGCCCGGCCCGATTTCGAGGTAGCGCCGCACCTTGCCCGACGGCGCCAGCGCGCCGATGGTGTCGATGAAAAAATCGAACAGCGCGTAATGGTTGCGCCATAAAAACTGGGAAATGGCCAGGCCGTAGACCATCGCCTCCATTTCCGTTTCCGAGTGATAGACGCGCTGCGCGACCTCGGCGAACGAGGTTGAACTGTAGCGCCCGCTCTTACGGAACTTGATTTGTTCGAGCAGCATGTCCTTGCACAGCTTGAGATAGCAGTCGGCCACCTTTTCGCGCGTGATCCCGTGCGCCTCGAGCAGCGGCGCGAAGCGCGCCGAAAAGCGCGCGGTGCGCTCCCAGAACAGCGCGTCGCTGCCGCCCAGCACGGCCGCGATCATCTTCCTTTGCAGCGGGCTTTTCGCCTCGATCAACTTGACAATGTCGACGAACACATTGACCGCCGGGGTTTCGATTTCCATGTTTATTCACTCCCGCTTATGTTGTCCACACGCACCAGAAGCTGGTGCGCCTCGAGTTCGCGCGCGAGCCGGTCGACCTTCCAGTAAGGCAGCTCGATGAGCCGCGACACCGCGAACAAGTCGTTCTTGCCGTCGCAATAGGCCAGCACGTTGACGATGTCGAGCGCGCTCAGCCCGATCTCGCGCGTGCTGGTGTTGGCGTACAAGCCGCGCTTGCCCAGCTGCGGCTCGCACAGGGTGGTGTTGTCGAGGGTCCGGTTCGAATCGAGAATTTCCAGGCATTGCCGGAACAGCTCGAAGCCCCCGGCCAGTCCGGCCGGCGTGACGAACGCCAGGTCGTCGAGCGAGGTGTGGTACTCGGGGTACTCGGCATACTTGCTGCGCATCAGGGAGGCGATCGGCAAGTCCACCCCGGGATAGCAATACTGGCGCTCGTCGCTGCCGCGCTCGAGGAAGGAATACGAGCGGTAATGCGGGTCGATCCCCCCCATCACGGCGCGCCCGACCCGGTCGGCCAGGCTGTCGCCGGCGCGCGAGGGCATGAAGGAATAGCAGCGCTCGTCGCCGATGCAATTGACGATGTAGCCCGCCTTGACATGCCGTTTCAGGTGGGCCAGGTGGCGCGAGATATAGTAGATCGAGCCGATCGTCTCCGGAATGAAGACGATGCGGTAGCTTTTTTTCCGGTTCGGCAGGCTTTGCAGCCATTTGGCCAGGAAAATCGTCACGCACGGCCCGGACAATTCGTTGTTCGCCATCGAAGGATGGCAGACATAGGTCGACAACAAGATCTCATCGGTCGACTCGCCCGGGATCAGCAGGTCGGCGTAACTCAGGTGGCCGTCCTCCAGCGTGCTGTCGATGACGACGTGGTAAGTGCCCTCGGTCAGCGCGCGGCGCTCGCTGTCGCGGATGCAGAAACCCCAGTCGCGGCGGTAATACGAGGTCACATAGGGGATCGCGTCGGGCAGCTCGGGCAGGGAGAACAAGTGCTGCTGCAGTTCGGCCAGCTCGATGTCGCGCTCGATCGGCACCGAATAGCCCAGCAAGTGCAGGTTGTTGTCGGAAAACTGGCAGATTTTCCGGCCCTGCGGCGTGACGATCCAGGCCGCCCGGACGTTCCACTCCTGCGGCACCTGCCAGTCGAAGCAGGCGGTGCCGGAGGGCACTTCATGCAGCCGCAATTCCGGCACCAGCTCGCGCAAGATGGCCAGGGTCCGGCGCACGCCGTCGCCGGTCAGGCTGCGCGGTATCGGCCACAGCCGCTGGGCCAGCCGGTGGATCTGTTCGCCGATCGAGGAAAGGTCCGCCACGTTATTTCTGGAGCTTCTCTTTGAGATAGGAGCGGATCAACTCGAAGCTGATCAGCTCGACCGCCTCGTCGTCCTTGAACTCGATGCCGAACTCCTCCTCCAGCGCCACCACCAGGTGCATGTGGTTGACCGAATCCCAGCCCTCGACATTGTCGACATTGCTGTCGGCGTCGATCTGATCGCTGTCGAGGTCGAATACGCTGGCCAACAGGTCGCGCAGTTTCTCGTCTAGTTCCATGTCCTTGCTCATTTAATGCACTCCCTTGATGTGGATATGTTCCGGCCGCGCGTAGCCGAGCTGGTCGAGCGGGGCCGCATAGTGTTTGACGCCATCCCGGTCCGTCGCCAGCAGTTGCAGGCCGACGTCGTCCCACAGCCGTTCGACCAGCATGTTCTTGCCGGTCGGGATGAAGGCGGCGCCGATGCGCAGCACGCCATACCGCTCGCGCAGCACTTGCAGGCAATGGTGGAAAAAGAAGAATTCCAGATCGCGCTTGATGACCCGGCAACTCATCAGGAACGTGTCGACGAAGGCGCCGCCCGAGCCATCGAGCTCGATGATGCACAGGTTGGTGATCCCGAGGTCGCCGAACTTGTCCTGCACCCGCATGCTCAGCACCACGTGCGCGGGCGAGTCGATGAAGCGCGCGACGTCCGGCGGCGAATAGCGCGCGGTGCGCAGGTTGAACTGGTTGGTCTTCTGGGTCAGTTGCGCCAGCCGTTCGAGCTGGGCCGGCTCGTCGCGGTACAGTTCGACGCTCGTTTCGAGCGAGCGCAGAAATTGCGCCACGTCGGCGAAGCCGGCCGCGCTGTCGCGCCGGCTGCCGTTGTCCTTGTATTGCTGCTGCTTCTGACCGTCTTCGGCGCTGCGGTACGGCACGAAGAACAGGTCCTCGGCGTGCCGGATGTGGCGCAGCGCGAGCGGGTCGGCCGGGGCCTGGATGATGTCGAGCCCGGGCAGGGCCTGTTCCACCAGCGCGCACTCGACCGGGCTGTCGTCGATGAACACGAAATTGTTCAGCCCCAGTTGCAGCGTGGCGGCGATGTCGGCGATGTTCTCGGCCTTGCTGTTCCAGTTGGCCCGGATGCAGACGAAGTGCTCCGGCTTGAGCAGGCAGTGCGGATGCTCCCGCAACACTTGCAGCACGTCGGCCTCGTTGTTCTTGCTGCAAATGGTCAGCAGGACGCCCTGGGCGTGCAGGTTGAGCAGATGGGCCTGGAATTCATGGAACGCCACGCCCGGATAGGCGTTCGCATCGAGCGCGATGCCGGCCATGCCGTCCTCGCCGACCACCCCGCCCCACAAGGTGTTGTCGCAGTCGAGGATCAGGCATTTCTTCGACAAGCCGTAATGGGCGCCGATGATGGTGGCCATCTCGCGCGCCAGCCATGACAGGAACGGCGATTTGAACGGCGCCTTGCTTTGATGCCAGAGCTTGGCGTCGAGCGATTCCCGCACGCCCAGCAGGCCGACCAGGCGGTTACTGTCGAGTAAGAAAAATTGCCGGGCGTGGCCGGCGGCGAACTCGGCCAAGGTCCGGTTCAGCAGCAGCACCTTGCTGTCGAGGCTACCGGCGCGGGCCGCGTTGTCGGCCAGCGGCAGCACGAAGTCGGTCACCAGGACCGGCGCGCCGATCTTGTCGCGGATCAGCGCGAGCAGTTCGCCGAGCTCGCCGGCCACCTGCCGCGCGTCCCAGGCGTTGAGGTAAAAATCCTTGACCAGGATGCGCAGGTCCAGGCTCAGGACCAGGAAGTCCGGGGCCGAAGCGTACAAGCTCGAGTCACTGTCGAGCACGGTCTGCACGACCACGTTGAAGTCGCTGAACTCGATTTGCGGGCGCAGCTTCTTTTGCAGCAGGTGATAAGAAAGAAAAACCTCGATGCCGTTCAGCGTGTAGTTGGTCAAGAAAAACACCTTGGGGGACGGCCCCTGCCCGCCCTCCTTGCTCAACTGGTTGACCGCCTTCTGCACCGCCACGCGTTTTTGCTGCTCGATCGGAAATGGCTCGAATCCGGCTAGCCTCATCAGAAAATTCCTCCGTTCACATGCACGATCTGGCCGCTGATATGGCTGGCCGCGTCGCTGGCCAGGAAAGCCACGGTGGCGGCGACGTCGCGCGGTTGCGCCAGCTTGCCGAGCGGCGTCCTCATCTTCAGCAGCATGCGCTGGCGCTCCGGCATGTCGACCGTCATGTCGGTTTCCGTCATGCCGGGCGCGACCGTGTTGATGCGGACCGCGCGCGTGCCGAGCGAGGCGGCCAGGTTTTTCGTCATCATGTGGATGCAACCCTTGCCCAGGTTGTAACCGAGCCACTTGGGCGGCGGTTCGTGCTCGGCCACGACGCTGCCGATGTTGACGACCGCGCCGCCGCCGTTGCGCTCGAACAGGGGCAGGGCTTGCTTGATGCAATCGAACATGGAACGCAGCGGCGGCAAGAACTGGCCCTCGAACTCGTCCCAGTCCGTTTCGAAGATGTCGGCCTCGCGGATCGGCGGCGCGGCGTTGTTGACCAACAGGTCGAGGCGGCCGTGTTTGAGCGCGATTTCGGAGAATATCCGGGCCACCGCGCGCGCGTCGAAGACGTCGCCGGGCACCAGCGCGCCGCTGCCGCCGGCC
>JACMLV010000867.1 GCA_014379395.1 Burkholderiaceae bacterium | reverse complement strand
TCTGGGCGGCGCGGCGGGCGTGGCGATGCCGTTGGGATTCATGCTTTGCCAGTGCCAGGAGTCGGCGCACATCTGGTCGAGCCCGCGCTGCGCGCGCCAGCCCAAAAGCCGGGCCGCGCGCGCCGGATCGGCGTAGCAGGCGGCCACGTCGCCGGGGCGGCGGGCCACGATTTCAAACGGGATCGGGCGCGCGCTGGCCCTGGCGTACGCCTTGATCACGTCGAGCACGCCATATCCGCGCCCGGTGCCCAGGTTGACCGTGAACGAGTCGCCGCCGCCGGCCAGGCGCGCCAGCGCCGCCACATGGCCCCGCGCCAGATCCATCACATGAATATAGTCGCGCACGCCGGTGCCGTCCGGGGTCGGATAGTCGCCGCCGTACACTTGCAGCCGGTCGCGCTTGCCAATCGCCACCTGCGCCACATACGGCATCAGGTTGTTCGGCGTGCCGCGCGGGTCTTCGCCGATCAAGCCGCTCGGATGGGCGCCGACCGGATTGAAATAACGCAGATAGGCGATCTTCCAGCTCGCGTCGGAGCGCTCCAGGTCGCGCAGGATCTGCTCGCCCATCAGCTTGGTTTGCCCGTAGGGATTGGTGGCCGACAGCGGGAAGTCCTCGGTGATCGGCACCGCGTGCGGATCGCCGTAGACCGTGGCCGACGAGCTGAACACCAGTTGCCGCGCGCCGTGCCGGCGCATCGCCTGGGCCAGCGCGATCAGTCCGCCCAGGTTGGTGTCGTAATAGGCGAGCGGGTCGGCCACCGATTCGCCGACCGCTTTCTTTGCGGCGAAGTGGATCGCGGCGTCGATCTTGTCGGCGCCGAACAAGGCGTCGAGCAGGTCCGCGTCGCGCACATCGCCCCGCACGAAGCGCGGCGATGTGTTGGCGATGCGCTCGATGCGCCCGACCACCTCGGCCACGCTGTTGGACAGGTTGTCGAGCCCGATCACGCGGTGGCCGGCCTCGAGCAGCGCGCACCAGGTGTGCGAGCCGATGTAGCCGGTGGCCCCGGTCAGAAGGATGGTGGCGGGCATGGCCTCAGGCGCGCCCATAATGGTCGTCGAAGCGCACGATGTCGTCCTCGCCGAGGTACTGGCCGCTTTGCACCTCGATCATCACCAGGTTGAGCAGGCCCGGATTTTCCAGCCGGTGCCGGTGGCCGGCCGGGATATAGGTCGATTCGTTGGTGTCGACGAAAAATTCGCGTTCGCCGTTGACCACCCGCGCCATGCCGGAGACGACGATCCAGTGCTCGTTGCGGTGGTGGTGCATCTGCAGCGACAGCGCGGCGCCCGGCTTGACCTCGATGCGCTTGATCTTGTAGGCCGGGTCCTCCTCCAGCACGGTGTAGCTGCCCCACGGGCGGTGCATGGTCAGGTGCTGCTTGTGGGCCGCGTGGCCGCGCGCCTTCAGGGTCGCGTACAGGTGCTTGACGTCCTGCGCGCGGGCGCGGTCGGCGATCAGCAGGGCGTCGGGCGTGTCGACGATGATCAGGTTGGCGACGCCGACGGCGCCGACGAGGCGCTTGTTGCTCTGGATGTAGCAGGAGCTGACGTCGTGCAGCAGCGCCGCGCCGTCGACGCGGTTGCCCTGCGCGTCGGCGGCGGTCAGCTCGCCCAGCGCGCTCCAGCTGCCGATGTCGCTCCAGCCGATCGAACACGGCACCACGGCGACCCGGCTGGAGCGCTCCATCACCGCGCAGTCGATCGACTGCTCCGGCACCAGCGCGAAGCTGGCGGCGTCCAGTTCGAGCTGGCTGAAGCCGCGGCCCTCGCTGCGGCGCGACTGCTCGACGCAGGCGCGGGTGGCGGCCAGGATCTGCGGCGCGTGCTCGCGCAGCGCGTCGAGGATGGCGCCGGCCTGGAAGCAGAACATGCCGGCATTCCACAGGAAGCGGCCGCAGGCGAGGTAGTCGGCGGCCTTCTCCGGCGTCGGCTTCTCGACGAAGCGCGCGACCCGCTCGCCGTCGGCCTCGATGTAGCCGTAGCCGGTTTCGGGCGCGTCGGGGGCGATGCCGAAGGTGACCAGCGAGCCCTCGCGCGCCAGCGCCGCCGCTTGCTCGACCGCCGCGGCGAAGGCCGGCTGG
>JACMLV010000866.1 GCA_014379395.1 Burkholderiaceae bacterium | reverse complement strand
GTGACCCAATCGACCATCAGCAAGATGGTGCGCCAGCTGGAGGACGAGGTCGGCGCGCAACTGCTGATCCGCGACGGGCGCAAGCTGAGCCTGACCGACACCGGTCGCATCGTCTACGCCCACGGCCAGGACATGCTGGCCTCGATGCGCCAGCTGAACCGGGAGGTGCGCGACACCCAGGCGCTGCGCCGCGGCACGCTGGCGGTCGGCATCCCGCCGATGATCAACCTGCTGCTCACGCCGGCGCTCAAGGCATTCCGCGAGCGCCACCCGGACATCACCATGCAGTTGCACGAGAACACCGGCCCGGCCATCGAGCGCCAAGTCGCCGCCGGCGAACTGGAGATCGGCCTGACGGTGCTGCCGTTTGATCCGGCGCTGCAGCTCGTCTCGCGCGAGATCGCCAGCTATCCGATCTGGGCGGCGGCGGCGGCCGGCACCTTCCAGAGCGGGCGCACCGAACTGCCGGTCAAGGCCCTGCGCGAACTGCCGCTGGTGCTACTGAAGGACGATTTCGCGTTGACGCGCACGCTGCGCCGCACCTTCGGCGAGGCCGGCTTCGAGCCGAGAATCGCGGCCCAGAGCGGCCAGTGGGACTGGCTGGTGGCGATGGCCTCGGCCGGGCTCGGCGTGGCGCTGCTGCCCGAGCCCTTCATCGGCCGCCTGGCCAGCGAGCGCCTGGAGGCGGTGCGCATCGTCGAACCGGAGATCGCCTGGACGGCGGCGCACATCTGGAATCCGCGCTACCTGTCGCACGCGGCGCGCGCCTGGCTGGAGGTGTGCGGCGACGTGCTGGGCGACGGCGTGGCGCGCTGAGGCGGGCGCGGAATTCGTTTGCGCTTTACCTAGCGCGGTTGGAGCCGGAACAGCGACAGTAGCGGAAGCCCTGCACCACCACAGCGGCTGGACTACACGATGAAAGGAAGGGCTTGCCATGACTGACACGACTCCCATCCCGCCGCTTGACAACCGCCGCGGCGACACCGAACATGAAGCGATAGTGGGGCGGATAGTGAGGCTTGAAGTGACCAGCGAACACACCATCAAAACACTGGATCTGATGCAGCGCCGCATGGATGACGGATTCAAACAGCTAGCCGAGGCGATCGGTCGGCTACGCGATGAGATGGGCCAGCTACGCGGTGAGATGGGGCAGCTACGTGGTGAGATGGGGCAGCTGCGCACCGAAATGCGCGCCGACAAAAGTCAGCTGCACGCTGAAATGGACGCGAACACAAATCAGCTGCGCAAGGAGATCACCACCAACACAAATGAGCTACGCAAGGAAATGACCACCAACTTCCACTGGCTGATGGGGGTTCAAATTACGACCATCCTCGCTGTCATGGGCATGCTGGCAAGAATGGCGAATTTTTTCTGAAGCGGCGCCGATACACACGGCCAGCTCCTCCCACTCATCGAAAGGAGCGCGATCATGACCGATGCGTCACCTATCCCGCCGCTTGACGAGCGCCGCGGCGACTCCGAACATGAAGCCATCGTGGCCCGGATCGTGAGGCTTGAAGTGACCACCGAGTACGCCATCAAAACACTGGATCTGATGCAGCGTCGCATGGATGACGGCTTCAAGCATCTGAGCGAAGAAATCGCTCGATCACGTACGGAAATGCGAATCGAGATATCCGACTTGCGCAAGGAAATGATCACCAACTTGCGCTGGCTGATGGGCATACAAATCACGACGATAGTCGCCGTAATAGGGGTGGCTAAAATGACGAATTCCTTCTAAGGTGCAGCGGGCCTTCCGAGCTGTTGCGAGCGAGTCCGGCCCGGGCGCACAGAAGCGCATCGTGCGCGGACGAAAAAAGAGGCGCCAGCGGCGCCTCCCTTCACTACCAAACTACCGCGTCAATTACATCTTGACGGTGTCGGCGACATCGCTGAATTCGGCGATCTTGTCGAAGTTCATGTAACGGTAGATGTCGGCCGAGTTCTTGTCGAGCACGCCGATGTTGGCCATGTACTCTTCCTTGGTCGGGATCTTGCCCAGCATCGCGCACACCGAGGCCAGCTCGGCCGAACCGAGGTAGACCTGGGTGTCCAGACCCAGACGGTTCGGGAAGTTGCGGGTCGAGGTCGACATCGCGGTCGAACCCTTGCGCACTTGCGCCTGGTTACCCATGCACAGCGAGCAGCCCGGCATTTCCATGCGCGCGCCGGTGCGGCCCAGGGTGCCGTAATGGCCTTCCGACATCAAGACCTGTTGGTCCATCTTGGTCGGCGGGGCGATCCACAGGCGAACCGGAATGTCCGACTTGCCTTCGAGCAGCTTGGAGGCGGCGCGGAAGTGGCCGATGTTGGTCATGCACGAACCGACGAAGACTTCGTCGATCTTCGCGCCGGCCACTTCGGACAGCACCTTCACGTCGTCCGGATCGTTCGGGCAGGCAACGATAGGCTCGGTGATGTCGGCCAGGTCGATCTCGATGACGGCCGCGTATTCGGCGTCCGCATCCGGAGCGAGCAACTCAGGCTTGGCCAGCCAGGCTTCCATCGAGGCGATGCGGCGCGCCAGGGTGCGCTTGTCTTCGTAGCCGTTGGCGATCATCCACTTCATCAAGGTGATGTTCGAGGTCATGTATTCCATGATCGGCTCTTTGGACAGATGCACGGCGCAACCGGCGGCGGAGCGCTCGGCCGAGGCGTCGGACAATTCAAACGCCTGCTCGACCTTCAGGTCCGGCAAGCCTTCGATTTCCAGGATGCGGCCGGAGAACAGGTTCTTCTTGCCCTTCTTCTCGACCGTCAGCAGGCCCTGGCGGATCGCGTACAGCGGAATCGCGTTGACCAGGTCGCGCAGCGTGACGCCGGGCTGCATCTTGCCCTTGAAGCGCACCAAGACCGATTCCGGCATGTCGAGCGGCATCACGCCGGTGGCGGCGGCGAACGCGACCAGGCCGGAGCCGGCCGGGAACGAGATACCGATCGGGAAGCGGGTGTGCGAGTCGCCGCCGGTGCCGACGGTGTCAGGCAACAGCAGACGGTTCAGCCACGAGTGGATCACGCCGTCGCCCGGACGCAGGGCGACGCCGCCGCGGGTCGAGATGAAGCGCGGCAGGGTCTGGTGGGTCAGCACGTCGACCGGCTTCGGATAGGCGGCGGTGTGGCAGAACGACTGCATCACCAGATCGGCCGAGAAGCCCAGGCAAGCCAGGTCCTTCAGCTCGTCGCGCGTCATCGGGCCGGTCGTGTCTTGCGAACCGACGGTGGTCATCTTTGGCTCGCAGTAGGTGCCCGGGCGAACGCCGGTGCCCTCTGGCAGGCCGCAGGCGCGGCCAACCATCTTCTGCGCCAGCGAGTAGCCCTTGCTGCTGTCGGCCGGGTTTTGCGGCAGACGGAACAGGGTCGATGGAGCCAGGCCGAGCGCTTCACGCGCCTTGGTGGTCAGGCCGCGGCCGATGATCAGGGGAATGCGGCCGCCGGCGCGCACTTCGTCGAAGATCACGTCGGACTTGACGGTGAACTCGGAGATGACGACGCCGTCCTTCAAGGCCTTGCCTTCGTATGGACGCAGTTCGATCACGTCGCCCATGTTCATCTGGTTCACGTCGAGTTCGATCGGCAGCGCGCCGGCGTCTTCCATCGTGTTGTAGAAAATCGGCGCGATCTTGGTGCCGAGGCAGAAGCCGCCGAAACGCTTGTTCGGGATGAAAGGAATGTCTTCGCCGGTGAACCACAACACGGAGTTGGTGGCCGACTTGCGCGAGGAACCGGTGCCGACCACGTCGCCGACGTAGGCGATCAGGTTGCCCTTGGCGCGCAGCGCTTCGAGTTGCTTGATCGGGCCGACCTTGCCCGGCTCGTCCGCTTCGATGCCCGGACGCGGGTTCTTCAGCATCGCCAGCGCGTGCATCGGGATGTCCGGACGGGTGGTGGCGTCCGGCGCCGGCGACAGATCGTCGGTGTTGGTTTCGCCGGTGACCTTGAAGACGGTCAGGGTCTGGCTTTGCGGCACTTCCGGACGCGAGGTGAACCACTCGGCGTCGGCCCACGATTGCAGCACGCCCTTGGCGTTGGCATTGCCCTTGTCGGCCAGGTCCTTGACGTCGTGGAAGAAGTCGAACACCAGCAGGGTCTTCTTCAAGCCTTCGGCGGCGACGGCGCCGACCACGGCGTCGCCCAGCAGATCGATCATCGGCTTGACGTTGAAGCCGCCGAGCATGGTGCCCAGCAGATGGGTGGCGCTCTCGCGCGAGATCAGGGCGCAGGCTTCCTTACCCTTGGCGACTTGGTCCAGGAAGGCGGCCTTGACCTTGGCGGCATCGTCGACGCCGGCCGGCACGCGGTAGGTCAGCAGTTCGACCAGGTACTGTTCCTCGCCCTTTGGCGGGTTCTTCAGCAGCGCGACCAGCTCTTCGGTTTGCTTGGCGGACAAAGGCAACGCTGGGATGCCGAGTGCAGCGCGTTCGGCGACGTGTTGGCGATATGCTTGGAGCATGGAGGTTCTCACATGTTGGTGGTTTAAGGTTCAGTGCGCAACTCGCATGATGGGCCAGCCAGGGTTTTTTGCATACGACAAACAGCTCTGCAAACACCCCCCTGTTCACTTCGAGGCCTGTGCGACAACGGGATTATACCATTGCTATTGGCCAAGTCTTCTATATGATATAAGAGTCTCGCTTCATGCAGTTTGCGAGTGGGGCGGACGCAACGCTTCGGCCCGCGCGCGGCGGGATTTAGACAAAGGAACAAGGAATGAACGGCAGCCAGCGTCAGGGGCGGCCGGCGCATCGCGACTGAATGGCGGAGTGGATGGCTGGGGCCTGCGTGCCAACCCAAAAAAAATGCCGCGCACCCTATTCCGATAGGGGCGCGGCAAATGCGACAGAGTCGACGACCTACTCGGGCTGGTCGCGCTCGCGCAGCATGTCGGCCAGGCTGCGCGGTGC
>JACMLV010000865.1 GCA_014379395.1 Burkholderiaceae bacterium | reverse complement strand
TGCATGCGTCCGGCCCGGCGGGCCGGCGCCCACCGGCGCCGGCTTTTTGCCATCGGCGCCTATTTCCACGCCAGCATAGACGGCGTGCTCGACATTCTCGCGACCATGGGCGGCGCCGCAGCGCCGCGATTCCCGCCATCGCCGCGCTCGGCAAGGACCGCCACATCGTCGTCTACTGCAGTTGCCCGAACGATGTCTCGGCCGCGCACCGGCCGCAGCCGGCTTGACGCGCCTGCCGTGTAACCGCGCCGGCGCTGCCGGGCTGCCATCCAAAATATTGAATCGTCAATTTCGCGCCCGGCGTGGTTTTATCGAGTACAATTGGCGTCGTTGGATGGAACGGCTTTTTTTGATCATGTCTTGCGTAAAGCACTTGCGCAAAACACTTGCGCATGAAAAACGGCTCGCCGGAAGCGCGTTTCACCTAGAAATCAACGACTTGTACCGATGCGATCCCGTCGGCGTCGTCGATGGCAGGGCTGGCCCCTCCATCAGTAATAGTCCCGCTCAGCGCGCATCGCCAGGGCGTCGGACGCAGCCTCAACGACTACCCACGCATCGCGGTTCCAGGCAATGTCGGCTCTGTTGAGATGATTTGTTCTTGATTTCTTCTTTGCATAGATTTGCAATACACATCCGCACAGAATTGTTATGAATACAGCTGAGGCGAAGAAAGTCCTCGAAACCGCGCTGCTGTGCGCGCGCGAAGCGTTGACGATCCACAGCCTGAAAAAGCTGTTCGTCGACGCCGACGAGGGCGGGCGCGGGCGCGACGGCGGGGTCGGCGCCGACACGATCAAGCAATTGCTCGAGGAGTTGCGGCGCGACTGGGCCGGCAAGGGCGTCGAGGTGGTCAGCCTGGCTTCGGGCTGGCGCTTCCAGAGCCGCCCGGAAATGAAGCAGTACCTGGACCGGATCAGTCCCGAGAAGCCGCCGCGCTATTCGCGCGCCACGCTCGAGACGCTGGCCATCATCGCTTATCGCCAGCCGGTGACGCGCGGCGACATCGAGGAAATCCGCGGCGTCGCCGTCAACTCGCAAACGATCAAGATGCTGGAAGACCGCGGCTGGGTCGATGCGATCGGCTACCGCGACGTGGTCGGCCGGCCGGCCCTGCTGGCCACGACGCGCCAGTTCCTCGACGACCTCGGCTTGAAGTCGCTGTCGCAGCTGCCGCCTTTGCAGCAGCTGAGCGAGATGCGCGACGGCGGGCGCGAGATGGAGGCGCTCGAATTGGCGCTGCAAGAAAATTTTGAAAAGGCAACGAACGACGTTGCGATGAATGTTGGTGCAGGTAGCGATACGGCTGTGACGGATGTGACAGCGAGCCCTGATGCCGGCCACGATGCTTCAGCGATTGAAGCGTTAACCCACGACCCTGCGCCAGAAATAACGGTTGACGCTGCGCCAGGTCGGCTCAACCAAGAACCAAACAATGACTAATTCGAACACTCCAGATGCCCCGATCGACACCGCCGCCGTTGGCGCCGTCGCCCCCAAGCCGAAACGCCGCACCAAGGCGCAGATCGAAGCCGACGCCGCCGCTGGTGTGGCGCCCGCGCCGAAGCGCCGCGCCAAGGCCGTCGCCGCGCCTGACGCCGAAGCCGATTCCACCGCCGATTCCGTCGCCGATTCCGTCGCCGCCGCGCCAGTGAAAAAGCCGCGCGCCAAGGCGGTCGCCAAGGTCGCCGACGCGGTCGAGGCGCCCGCCGCCGAAACCGCCGCAGTTGCTCCCGCCGCGCCGCGCGCGCCGCGCGCCGCCAAGGCCAAGCCAGTCGCCGACAGCGGCGAGGCGGCGCCGGTGGTCGTCGCGCCGGTCGCCGCCGATG
>JACMLV010000864.1 GCA_014379395.1 Burkholderiaceae bacterium | reverse complement strand
TTGCGCGCCATCCCGACCGGGTCGGCCGCCAACGCCTGCAGGCGCGCCATGGCCGGGGCGGCGGTGTCGAACACCGGCTGGGGATACAGGCCGAGCCAGAGCGTGACGACGATCAGCGCCCCCAGCAGCGCCATTTCGCGCCGCGAGCCGTCGCGCAGGCGCCAGTTGTGCGTGTTCTCGCCATGAAAGGTGCGTTGCACCAGCGCGAGCGCATAGGCGGCCGCGCCGACCAGGCCGAGCACGGCGGCCGCCGTCAGCGCCGGGTTGACCCGCCAGGCGCCCAGCAGGATCAGGAATTCGCCGGTGAAGTTGCCCAGCCCCGGCAGGCCGAGCGCGGCGACGGCGAAGAACAGGCCGGCCGCCGCCAGGCGCGGCGTCACGCTCCACAGCCCGCCCATCTGGCCCATGTCGCGCGTGTGCATGCGCTGTTGCAGCACGCCGGCCAAGACGAACAGCGCGCCGGTGCTGACGCCGTGCGCCAGCATCTGCATCACGGCGCCGTTCAGCGCCCACGGATTGAAGGCGAAGACGCCGAGCAGGACGAAGCCCATGTGGCTGACGCTGGTGTAGGCGACCAGCCGCTTCAGATCGGCCTGGGCGAAGGCCAGCACGGCGCCGTACAGCACGCCGGCCGCGCCGAGCGCCATCGCCGCCGGCGCGAACCAGCGCGCCGCCTCGGGGAACAGCGGCGCGACGAAGCGCAGCAAGCCGTAGCCGCCGGTCTTGAGCAGCACTCCGGCCAGGATCACGCTGCCGGCGGTGGGCGCCTCGGTGTGGGCGTCGGGCAGCCAGGTGTGGAGGAAAACGACCGGCAGTTTGACCGCGAAGGCGATGAAAAAGCCGAGCATGATCCAGCGCGCCGCGTCGGGCGCGAGCGGCGTGGCGAGGAAGTCGATGTAGGCGAAGCTGAAGTTGCCGGTGGCGCGGTAGTGGGCGAAGGCCAGCGCCAGGATGGACAACAGCATCAGCAGCCCGCCGCCCTGGGTGAAGATGAAGAATTTGAGCGAGGCGTAGCGCCGGTTTTCATGGCCCCAGATGGCGATCAGGAAATACATCGGCACCAGCATCAGCTCCCACAGGAAGAAGAACAGGAACAGGTCGAGCGCGAGGAACACGCCGAGCGCGCCGGCCAGCGAACAGAGCAAATTGAAGTAGAAGAAGCCGGATCGCTCGTCGATCTCGGTCCACGAACAGCCGACGGCGACGACGCCGAGGAAGGCGGTCAGCGCCACCAGCAGCAGGCTCATGCCGTCGAGCGCGAGGTGGATGGTGATGCCGAAGCGCGGTATCCATGGCCCGATCAGTTCGACCAGCCACGGCCCCGGCGGGCGCGCGTGGTTGCTGAAGCGCAGCCAGAGCAGCAGCGTCATGCCCAGCACCAGCGTGGTGGCGGCGAGCGCGACGCAGCGCGGCAGGTGGCGGTGCCAGAGCTGGCCGGCCCAAGCCAGCACGCCGCCGCCGACCAGGATCAGGATCAGGGTGGCGAGGATCATGCGGCCACCGCGATGAAGACGACGACGACGGCGCCGGCGGCGATGGCGGCGGCGTAATGGCGCAGCTGGCCGCTCTGGGTCGCGCTCAGGCCGCGGTACAGCAGGCGCGACAAGGCGGCCGCGCCGTCATAGGGCGCGTCGAGCGGATCGGCGCGCCAAAGCCGGGCCAGCCATAGGTAAGGGCGCACCAGAATCCGGTCGTAGAGCGTGTCGAAGCCCCAGCCGGCTTGCCAGAACGCGCGCAGCGCCGCCGCCGGGCCGCTCGC
>JACMLV010000863.1 GCA_014379395.1 Burkholderiaceae bacterium | reverse complement strand
TGGCGAAGGGGCGCTGTCCGGCGGCACGCTCCGGGATCCACGGCGAGTGTTCATAGATGCCGCGCAGCATTTCGACGAAGTCGTCCTGGCCGCAGCGATTCAATTGCGCGAGTGTCGTCATGGCCGGATGATAGCGTCAAAACGGCGCCAGCGGCGGCGCTTCGGCGCCGCGTCAGCGCAGCCGCGCCGGGCCGGCGCCGGCCGGGCGCCCGTCGAGCTTGAACATTTGCACCAATCGCACCAGATCGCCGGCCTGGGCTTGCAGCGATTGCGTGGCGGCGGCGGCTTGCTCGACCAAGGCGGCGTTTTGCTGGGTCGCGTTGTCCATCTCGATGATGGCCTGGTTGACCTGCTCGATGCCTTGGCTTTGTTCCTGGCTGGCCAGGCTGATCTCGGCGACGATGTCGGTCACGCGCGACACGCTGGAGACCACGTCCCTCATGGTGCTGCCGGCCCGGTTGACCAGGGTGTTGCCATTGTCCACCTTGGAGACCGAATCGTCGATCAGGGTCTTGATCTCGCGGGCCGCCGCCGCGCTGCGCTGGGCCAGGTTGCGCACCTCGCTGGCGACGACCGCGAAGCCGCGCCCCTGTTCGCCGGCCCGCGCCGCCTCCACCGCCGCGTTCAGCGCCAGGATGTTGGTCTGGAAGGCGATGCCGTCGATGACGCCGATGATGCTGCTGATCTTGCCCGACGATTCGTTGATCGAGGCCATCGTCTCGGTCACCTGGTCGACCACGGCGCCGCCCTGGACCGCCACCTCGGAGGCGGACAGCGCGAGCTGCTTGGCCTGGCGCGCATTCTCGGCGTTCTGCCTGACGGTCGAGGTCAACTGCTCCATGGTCGCGGCGGTCTGTTCGAGCGAGCCGGTTTGCGCCTCGGTGCGCGAGGACAGCGCCAGGTTGCCGTGCGCGATCTCGGCGGCGGCGTGCGCGATCGTTTCGCTGCCATCCTTGACGCTGACGATGATCCCGCGCAGCGTCGCGAGCATGCCTTGCAGATCCTCGCTGCTCTTGCTGCTGGCCGGCGTCGGGTTCGCCGTCAGGTCGATGACGCCGGCGCCGCCCGCCACGAGCGACATGACGCGCGCATCGAGCTCGGACGCTTCCATCGCGTCGTGCTTGAGCAGGCTCGCCAGATACGCCAGTACCACCGACTCGATCACCACATAGGTGGCGTGGGAGAGCACCAGGTCGAGACCGGGCCGGGTGAAGCAGATCGGGCCGTAGCCCCATTGCTGCAGGTAGTTGAAGCTCAGGTGGTGGACCGCGATGACGGCGGCGCCGACCAGGATGACCGACCAGTCGCGGTAGACGAGCAGAAAGGCGAGCAGGACGAACACGCCGAAGTGCAGTTCGGTCGTGCCCGACGCCTGGTGGATGTGCAGCCCGGTGAAGGCCATCAGTGACGCGGCGACGCTGGCCCTGGTGGACCAGGCCTCGGGCCGCAGCACGATCAGCGCGGTCGGAATGAGCGCCAGCGGCAAGCCGACCATGAGCGCCAGGGAAAGCGTGTCGTGCCAGCCCGACAGGGCGAGCGACACCACCAGCAAGGCCCACAACACGGGCAACATCAGGCGACCGGCCTTGACGCAATCGCTGCGCCGGTTCTGCTTAAGTTGGGACATAATGTTTTCCCATGAAAATTGCCAAAAAGAAATGGTACGCGATATCGGAACAATTCACAAAAAAGTATTTTGATTGCGTGGTGCGTGGAAACGGCAATCCGGCGCCGTCCGAACGTTCCGAACGCGGCGGGCCCGGCCTCGCGGGCGTCTTGCTATGATGGCGGCTGGACAAAAAACCGCCCGCGGCACAAAGGAATGTTATGGATGTTTTCGCCTATCTGATCCCGTACGGGCTCGAGTGGTGCAACCTGATCTTGCGCTGGCTGCACGTGATCACCGCCATCGCCTGGATGGGCGCCTCGTTCTACTTCATCTGGCTCGACAACTCGATCCGCCCCCCCGCGCCGGGATCTGGCGCGGCCCAGCGCGGCGTGGCCGGCGAGCTGTGGGCGGTGCATGGCGGCGGCTTTTACAATCCGCAGAAATACCTGGTCGCGCCGCCCGAATTGCCGCAGCAATTGCACTGGTTTAAATGGGAAGCCTATTTCACCTGGATGTCCGGCTTCGCGCTGCTGTGGGTGGTGTATTACTTCAACGCGGCGGCGATGATGGTCGACAAGTCGGTGGCCGACATCGCCGGCTGGCAGGCGGTCGCCATCGGATTGGCCACGCTGACCTTGGGCTGGATCGTCTACGACCTGCTGTGCCGCTCCAAGCTGGGCCGGCACGATCTGTGGTTCGGCGCGCTGGTGTTCGCGCTGATCGTCGCGGCCGGGTTCGGCCTGTCGAGCTGGCTGAGCGGACGCGCGGCGTATATCCACGTCGGCGCCTTGATCGGCACCATCATGGTGTGCAACGTGCTGATGGTCATCATTCCCGGCCAGCGCAAGATGGTGGCGGCGCTGAAGGCCGGCCAGCGGCCCGATCCGGCGCCGGGCCTGCGCGCCAAGCAGCGCAGCATGCACAACAATTATTTCGCGCTGCCGGTCGTGTTCATCATGATCAGCAACCACTACGCGATGACCTACCGTCACGCGCACTCCTGGCTGGTGCTAGCCTTCATCATGGCGGCCGGCGTCTTCATCCGCCACTTTTTCAATCTGCGCCACAAGGGCAAAACGGTGTGGGCGTATCCGATGGTCGGCGTGGCGCTGCTGCTGGCGGTGGCGGTCCTGATCGCGCCGCCGGCGCCGACCCCGCGCGCGGCAGCGTCCGATCCGGCCGCCCAATTCTCGCAGGTGCGGGCGATCATCGGCCAGCGCTGCGCCACCTGCCATTCCGCGCATCCGACCCAGCCAGGTTTCGCCACCGCGCCGGCCGGCGTCGCGCTCGACGACGCCGGCCTGATCCGCCAGCACGCGGCGCGCGTCTACCAGCAGGCGGTTCAATTGAAAGCCATGCCGATCGGTAACTTGACGCAGATGACCGATGCCGAGCGCGCCACGATCCAAGCTTGGTACGAGGCCGGCACCCGCTAGCCGGCGTCCGCTAGTAATCGGGCCGACAAGACAAGGCAATCGGGCCGACAAGACAAGGCGCGGACGTCCTCGGCGCGCGCCGCAATAACCGAAGGAACAAGATGAGTACCCAAGACACACGGCGCCGGCTCGGCGACTGGATCGACGCCCACTTCGACGCCGAAGTGGCGTTTTTGCAGCAGGTGATCCAGATTCCGACCGATACGCCGCCGGGCAACAACGCGCCGCACGCCGACGCCATGGCAGAGATGGTCAAGGCGTTCGGCTGGCAGGCCGAGAAGCACGCGCCGGCGCGGCAGACGGTGACGGACTACGGCATGCAAAGCGTGACCAACCTGATCGTGCGCCGGCCGTACCAGCCGGGCGGCCCGACCATCGCCCTCAACGCGCACGGCGACGTGGTGCCGGCCGGCGACGGCTGGAGCTATCCGCCCTACGGCGGCGTGCTCGACAACGGCTACATCTACGGCCGCGCCGTCGCCGTCTCCAAGGGCGACTTCGCGACCTATGTGTTCGCCGCGCGCGCGCTCGAGGCGCTCGGCGTGCCGCTCAAGGGCGCGCTGGAACTGCACTTCACCTACGACGAGGAATTCGGCGGCCTGCTCGGCCCGGCCTGGCTGCTCGAACAGAAGCTGACCCGGCCCGATTTCGTCATCGCGGCCGGCTTCAGCTACCACATCATCACCGCCCACAACGCCTGCCTTCAGCTGGAGATCACGGTGCACGGAAAATCCGGCCACGGCGCCATGCCGGAGACGGCGCACGACGCCTTGCAGGCGGCGAACAAGATCCTGAACGCGATCTACGCCAGCCTGCCGGGATTAAAAGCGATCAAGTCGAAGATGCCCGGCATCGACTCGCCGACCATGCTGGTCGGGCGCATCGACGGCGGCACCAACACCAACGTGGTGCCGGGCAAGGTGGTGATGAAGATGGACCGCCGCATGATCCCGGAGGAGGATCCGGTCGCCGTCGAGGCCGGCGTGCGCGCGCTGATCGAGGACGCCGTGCGCGGACTGCCCGGCATCCGGGTCGAAATCCGGCGCCTGCTGCTGTCGCAGGCGCTGCGCCCGCTGCCCGGATCGGAGCGGCTGGTCGCCAGCCTGCAACACAACGCGCGCGAGGTGATGGGCGAGCAGATCACGGCCGAGGGCACGCCGCTGTATTCGGATGCGCGCCTGTACGGCGAGCACGGCATTCCGGCGGTGCTGTACGGCGCCGGCCCGCGCACGGTGGCCGAGTCGAACGCCAAGAAGCCGGACGAGAAACTGCTGCTCGAGGACTTGCGCAAGGCGACCAAGGTGGTGGCGCTGACGCTGCTCGACTTCTTGGGCGCCTGATACCGAAGGTGAACCGGCCGGACCGCTATTCGCGCGCGTCCTTCGGCTTGCCGCCCTTCGGCCAGTCGTTGGCCTTGCCGGCGTACACCGGCCGCGGCTGATGGGTGAAGTATTCGGACACGTCCATCACGTCCTGATCGCTCAGGGTGCCGCCCTGGCCGAGCGGCATATTGTGTTTGACGAAGACGGCGGCGGTGTTGGTGCGCGCCATGCCGGCGCCGTCGTTGAATGAGTCCTTGCCCCACAAGGGCGGCATGGCATAGCCGCCGGCCGGATTTTTCAGGCCAAGGCCGTCGGCGCCATGGCAACTGGCGCATTTCTCGGCATATACCTGCTTGCCGTGCGCGCTGTCGGGCTTGAGCTTGGTGTCGACCGGCCCGAAGCCGCGCCCCTTGACGCTGGCGCCGGTCGGCACGCCGACCGACAGCCATTGCATGTAGGCCAGGATATTGTTCATTTCGTTCGACGTGTAGGCGAGCGGCTTGCCGTTCATCGAGCGCTCGAAACAGTCGTTGACGCGTTCTTGCAGGGAGATCAGGCGGCCGCTGCGCGCGCGGTATTCGGGAAACACGCCCCAGATGCCGACCCAGGGCGCCGCGCCCGGGACGGTGCCGCCGCTCAGATGGCAGCTGCTGCAATTCAAACCATTGCCCACGTTCGCAGGCAAGCGTTGCGCCGTCTCCGTCAACAGCTTTTTGCCCTCCTGTATGGCGACACCCTGGGCGCCGAGGGGAATGCTGGCGTCGGACGGCACCTTCAATTCAGCCGTCGCCGCTTGGGCGAGCGCGCTCAAGGACAGAACCGCCGCGGCGGCCCCGGCCGAGACGCGATATAGGGTTTTCATATTTCCCTCCTGGAAATGTTTATCTCCAGGAAAGTATAACAATATATTTTTTAGAATATTGTTTTATTTCGCCCTCGGGAGTTTCCAGGCGCGCAAGACCGCGCGCCGGACCCGCGCCGCATCGCGGAGCGGGGGGCGCCATGGGTGCTTAAAAACGGGCCGACAAGCCGACCGTCCAGGCCAGATCCGGCGTGTTTTTATTCAGGCCGCGCGCCAGCGCCGCATCGATTTGCCAGTTGTTGGACAACAGGTAGGCGGCGCCGATATCGAAGGTGGCGAGCGAGCCGCCATTGCTGGCGCGGGCGATCTGCGGCAGCGACAACTCCACGAAGCTGCGCAGACGCTCGTTCCACGCCTTGCCTAGGACGATGCCGAACACGCCGCCGACGAAGCGCTCGCCGGCCGCGTTGCGGTCATAAATGACGCCCGGCATGACGCCGAGCGACAGTTTATCGGGCAACTCCCACTCGGCCACTGCCCGCAGCGAGGGGCGCACGCCGTCGCCGCGGAACTGGCGCGAACCCGAATCGAGGTCGGCGTGCAGCAGCCAGCCGATCGACGGCCGGCGGCCCTCGGCGTCGGCGGCGTGCCACTTCACCCCCAGCGACACGTCGCCATAGCCGCGCTCGGTTACGCTGCCGGCGCCGCTGGTGGTTTTTTGCACGATGCGGCCATCCGTTTCCAGGCGCAGTTCCCATGTGTCGCTGACGCCGTAGCGCAGCAGGGTCGGCGTCGCGTAGCCGCGGTCCTTGACTCCGTTGGCCTGGTTGCGTTCGCCGGCCAAGCTCGTTTCGATCTGAAAACGGTTTTTGCCGACCACGTTGCTCGACTCGACGAAGTCGGGCCGGTCGGTGGCGATCTGGTCGTTTTCGGCCGCCCATGCGGCGGACGCCATCAGCGCCGGCAGGCAGGCCAGCAAGGCGCGCAACGTGAAAGATGGTTGTGGATGGCGGCCGGCGCCAGGCGCGGCGGCGCGCTTCTGTGGATGGTTTTGCATGAATTTCCCCTTCGATTATTGTGCTGAGGCGCGGACCTTGAGCGGACGCGGCCGATTTTGTCCGCGTATTCTGATTGAATTGCGGGCGTCTTGCCATCATTACTTGTGGTTATAAATGGCGCGGCGAATATCAACGGAGGCCATCTGCGGGGAGT
>JACMLV010000862.1 GCA_014379395.1 Burkholderiaceae bacterium | reverse complement strand
GGTCGTCGGCGTCGCGCACGCGGGCGCCGGCGTGCTCCAGATAGATGCGCAGGTCGCCCGGATCGAACAGGGAGCCGGCCACGATGATGCAATCGAGGCCGCCCAGGTCGGGCAGGCCCGGCTCGCCGGCGCCGTCCACCGCCTCGACCGGCAGGGTGACGGTGAAGGTGGTGCCGACCCCGAGCGCGCTGTCGATCAGCGTCTCGCCCTGCATCAGGTTGAGCAGCCGCTGGCTGATGACCAGCCCCAGGCCGGTGCCGCCGAAGCGGCGGATGGTCGAGACCTCGCCCTGGGTGAACGGGGTGAACAGGTTGGCCTGGGTCTCGGCGGACATGCCGATGCCGTTGTCGGCGATGCGGAACCGCAGCCGCCGCGGCTCGCCCTCGGCCAGCTCGACCCGCACCGCGACGCGCCCGCGCAGGCCGGCGCGCCCGCCCGAGAACTTGATGGCGTTGCCCATCAGGTTGTAGAGCACCTGGCGCAGGCGGGTCGGATCGGACCAGACTTGGGCCGGCACCAGCGGCGAGATGAACAGGGTCAGGTCGACGCCCTTGGCCGAGGCCACCGGCAGCAGCGAGTTGCAGATGCCCTCGACGATCTCGGTGATCGAGACCTGGACCCGCTCGAGCTCCATGCGGCCGGCCTCGATCTTGGAGAAGTCGAGGATGTCGTCGATCACGCTCAGCAGCAGGAAGGCCGAGTCGCGCACCGTCTTCAGGGCGTCGCTCTGGTGCTCCGACAGCCGGCTCTGGGCCAGCACCTCGACCATGCCGATGACGCCGTTGATCGGGGTGCGGATCTCGTGGCTCATGGTGGCCAGGAAGGCCGACTTGGCGCGGTTGGCGGCGTCGGCGGCCAGGCGCGCCTCGCGCAGCGCCTCCTCGCGCTCGTTGCGCTCGGTGATGTCGTGGCCGATCTCGACGGTGCCGGTGATCTTGCCGTCGTAGTCGTGCAGCGGCGCGATCACGCTTTCCATCAGCGCGCGGCGGCCGTCGACCAGGCCGACCCAGCGCTCCTCGCGGTGCACCGCGCCGGTCGCCAACACTTGCAGTTCGAGGCCGCGCAACTGCGCCACCAGCGCCGCCGCCTGCAGCTCGGCGGCGCCGCGGCCGACCACCTCGCTTTCCGCCAGGCCGATCACGCCGCGCGCGAAGGTGCGGTTGCAGGCCAGGTAGGCGCCGGCGTGGTTCTTCACCGAGATCATGTCGGGCAGGGTGTCGATGATGCTGCGCAGCAGGGACTTCTCGCTCCACAGCGCCAGCGTGCGCTCCTCGATGCGCCGCTCGAGCTCCTGGTTGAGCAACCGCAATTGCTCCTCGGCGCGGCGCCGCTCGGTGATGTCGTGCACGATCGAAAACAGCAGCGTCTTGCCGGCCGCCTCGACCGGCGTGGCCGACACCTCGACGAAGCGCAGCGCGCCGTCGGCCAGGCGGTGCCGCAGGATGGTGGGATGGCCGGCGCAGCCCGGCGCCAGCCCGGCCTCGGCCTCGATGTCGCGCATGTCCATGCGCCGCAGGCGCGCCCGCACGTGGCCGTAGAAGCGCGCCGCGGCCTGGTTGGCGTCCTGGATGGCGCCGCTGTCCGGGTCGATCAGCAGCATGATCACGTCGTTGCGCTCGAAGAACAGGCGGAAGCGCTGCTCGCTTTCGCGCAACGCGAGCTGGGTGCGCTTGAAACTGTCGATGGCGCGGCCGATGCGGCCCACCTCGTCGCGCTCGAGGTCGTCGCCGGCCTCGCCGCCGCCGATCTCGACCAGGGTCTGGATCTGCTGGTCGAGCGAGCGCGACAGCATGCGCGACAAGCCCATCGAGAGGAACAGCAGCAGGATCGCGCCGAGCAGGGCGCCGGCCGAGAGCGCCATCGTGCTGGCCCGGCTGTGCTTGACGCCGTCGGCGATGTCGGACTCCAGCCCGCCGCGCTGGTATTTCAGCAGGCGCGAGAAGGCCGCGCTCATTGCCGAGAAGCGCTGGTTGGCCCGCATCGAGGTGGCGATGGCCAGGTTGACCGTCTTGATCTCGACGGCGGCGGTCACGGTGCGGCGGTATTGCTCCATCAGGCCGGCCAAGTCGCGGTGCAACGCCAGCACCGCCGCCGCCTCGCGCCGCGCCGGCGGATCGGCGCGCAGGATCTCCTCGATGCCGCCGATGGCGGCGTGGATCGCGTTCAGGCGCGCCTTGGCCTGGACGTAGAAGCTTTCCTCGTCGAGGCCGCCGGTCCGGCTGAGCAATTCATGCAGGGCGATGTGCTGGGTGGCCAGGTCGGCGAACACCTCGGAATAGCGGTCGACGGCCGACAGGCGGTGCTTGGCGATGTCGTTGAGCAGGCTGTTCTGGCGCTGCGAGTCGTACACGAAGGCCGCCAGCAGCAGCACCAGCAGCAGGCAGCCCAACAGCGGCGCGATCAGGAAGCGCTGGCGCAGCGACAAATGCTTGCATCTGGCGGCGATGGCGGACATGGCCGTGATCCCCGGTCAGCGCGCGGCGCCGGCGCCGCGTCCGGCGGCCTGCTCCCAGTCGCCGGGAAGGATCCTGGCGAGCGGCTCGAAGCGGCCGTCGGCCAGCGGCCGGAACACGATCGCCACCCCCTCGGGTTTGGGGAAGATGCCGGTCGCCTCGAACAGGTTGGCCGAATGGGAAACCAGCACGGTGTTGGCGCGGCCGGCCGGGACCGTCGCCAGCATGCGGCGCAGGACGCCGGCCAGGTGCCGGGTCTCGGCGGCGTCGCTGCCCATCGCGAAGCGCAGATCGGGTTCCGGCACGTAGCGTCCGAAGGTCAGTTGGGCGGTGCCCCCGGTTCGGCAAAATGGACTCGCCAGCACGGTTCCGATCGGGATGCCGAGCGCCTTGATCGCCCGGCCGCTGCGCAGCGCCGCCGCGCGCCCCGCGGCCGACAGGTTGCGTTGCGTGGAGCAACGGGCCATATCCTCGAGCGCGCCGCTGGCCTCGGCGTGTTCGGTGGCGGCGTGGCGCAGATAAATGACCAGGCCGCCCTGGCGCAATTCGTCGAGCACCGGGGCCAGCCCGGGCAAGTCGCGCTCGGCGGCGGCGGCCGGCCCGGCCCATCCAGCGAGCACGGCGGTGGCGGCCAACAGGACGATCCAGGCGCCGCGGCGCGCGGCGGAAAATGTTTTGCGCATCGCGCTCCAGTATCTTTTATCAATGTGGCGGATGATGTTTTTGAGTATATCACCCAATCAATTCCCTCTTGCAACATCAGCCGCGTCCGCGCCGGGAAATCGCCCCTCAAAAACGAGGCGCCCGACGCAACAGTGATTGTTTGTTAATTTTTAGTGCGCCCTGGTATAGAATACTTGCAGTTTTGAAATATTTTTCAAATATCACCATCATGCAAGACCTGCGCTTTCTGGTTGTTTAGTACGGCCGGGCCGCGTCCTTGCCGGCGGCGCTTCAATTTTCGAGGGAGTCAGCATGCATCCGGTCAGCTTACGCAACGTGGGAAAGATCTACCGTCTCGATTCGGTCGACGTGCCGGCCTTAAGCGATGTCACGCTCGACATCCGCCCGAACTGCTTCACCGTCATTTCCGGCCCGTCGGGCAGCGGCAAGACGACCCTGCTCAATCTGATCGGTTGCATCGACCGGCCCGACCACGGCGAAATCGTGGTCGCCGGCCAAGCCGTGGGGGCGATGTCGGACGACGCGCTGTCCGACTTCCGGGCCCGGCATATCGGCTTCATCTTCCAGAACTTCAACCTGCTGCCGGTGCTCACGGCCTACGAGAACATCGAATATCCGCTGGTTCTGGCAAAGGTGCCGGCGGCCGAGCGCAAGCGGCGGGTTCTGGAGCTGATCGACACCGTCGGGCTGTCGAACCGCCAGCAAAACCTGCCCGGCCAGTTGTCCGGCGGCCAGCGCCAGCGGGTCGCCATCGCGCGCGCCCTGGCGACGCGGCCCAAGCTGGTGCTCGCCGACGAGCCGACCGCCAACCTCGACAGCCAGACCGGGGCCGAGATCATCGCCCTGATGCGCAAGATGCAGCGCGAGCACGACGTTTCCTTCATCTTCTCGTCGCACGATCCGCAGGTGCACGCCGCCGCCGACGACGTGATCTTCATCCGCGACGGCCGCATCACCGGCGCCAACCAACAATCGGGCGCGACGGGAGGTGCGATATGAGCCTCTGGTCGCTCGCCCTGCGCAACCTGCTGCGCAACCGCCGCCGCTCCGTCACCACCCTGCTGGCCATGGTGGTCGGCATGGTCGCCATCCTGCTGTTCGGCGGCTATCGCTCCAACATCGTCTATGGAACCCAGACCGGCTTCGTGCAGCACAGCGGCCACCTGCAGATCCAGCATCGCGGCTATTTTCTCGATGGCGGCGACAACCCGGCCGCCTACGGCATCGCCGGCTACCGGCGCATGGTCGAGGCGATCCGGCGCGATCCGGTGCTCGCGCCCATGCTCGCGGTGGTGACGCCGACGTTGCAACTGGGCGGCATCGGCGGCAATTTCTCGGCCGGGATCTCGCGCTCGGTGATGGCCACCGGCGTGGTTCCAGAGGAGCGCAATCAGATGCTCACATGGAACGACTATGGCGTCGTCAGCTACGCCGAGCCGCTGCCGCTGGCCGGCACGGGCGAGGACACGGTGATCGTCGGCACCGGTGTGGCGCGCAAGCTGAGGCTGTGCCGCCTGCTCGACGCCCCCGATTGCGCGCCGGCCGAGCCGGTCCGGGCGGCCGGTGCG
>JACMLV010000861.1 GCA_014379395.1 Burkholderiaceae bacterium | reverse complement strand
TCGAGCACCAGCACGCGGCCGTGGTACGCGGCCAGGCCGGGCACCGCGCGCGCGGCGATCATCGGATCTTTGGTGCACAAGGTGGAGACCAGGCTGCCCTTGCCGCGCGCGGCCAGCGCCAGCGCCTGGTCGATGTCGCCATACGGCATCAGGGTGCTGACCGGGCCGAAGGCTTCGACGTCGTGCACCGAGTCGTTGTTCAGCGCGTCGCGGCACAGCAGCAGCGTCGGCGAAAAATAGCAGCCGTCGGATGCGCCGGCGCCCAGCGGCGCGAAGCCGTCGCGCGCGCCGAACACGGTTTCATTGCCGGCGGCGAGCATGGCGACGCGCTCGGCGACGTCGCGCTGCTGCTCCTTCGAGGCCAGCGCGCCCATGCGCACGCCCTCGATCGACGGGTCGCCCACGCTGACCTTGGCGAGCCGCTCGCGCAGGCGGGTGGCGACGGCGTCGATGCGGTTTTCGGGCACGATGATGCGGCGGATGGCGGTGCATTTCTGGCCGGCCTTGGTGGTCATCTCGCGCGCCACCTCTTTCACGAAGAGGTCGAATTCCGGATCGTCGGGCGTGACGTCCGGCGCCAGGATGGCGCAGTTGAGCGAGTCGGCCTCGGCATTGAACGGCACCGACTGGGCGATCAGGTTGGGGTTCACGCGCAGCTTGGCGGCGGTGGCGGCCGAGCCGGTGAAGGTCACCACGTCCTGGCCGTTCAGGCGGTCGAGCAGGTCGCCGGTGCCGCCGATGACCAGTTGCAGGCTGCCGGCCGGCAGCAGGCCGGAGGCGTGCATCATGCGCACCACCGCCTCGGTCAGGTAGGAGGTCGCGCTGGCCGGCTTGGCGATGCAGGGCATGGCGGCCAGGAAGCTCGGCGCGAATTTTTCCAGCAGGCCCCAGATCGGGAAATTGAAGGCGTTGATGTGCACCGCCAGGCCGCCGCGCGGCACCAGGATGTGGGTGCCGGCGAAGCCGCCCTTTTTGCCGAGCGGGATGGCCGGCCCCTCGTGCAGCACGTTCGACGACGGCAGCTCGTTGCTGCCCATGCTGGCGTAGGCGAACAGGGTGCCGGTGCCGCCCTCGATGTCGATCCAGCTGTCGGCGCGGGTGGCGCCGCTCAGGTGCGAGATCGCGTACAGCTCTTCCTTGCGCTCGTTGATGTACAGCGCCAGCGCCTTCAGGCGCGCCGCGCGCTGCTGGAAGTCGAGCGCCATCAGGGCCGGCACGCCGGTCTGGCGGGCGTAGCCGACGGCTTCGCCGAAGTCGATCGCCTCGGCGTGGGTGTGGTAGATCAGGCTGTTGTCGAGCGCGCTGTGCAGCGGCGCGGCGGCGGCGGCGCCGTGCCAGCGGCCGGCGATCAGGCTTTGCAGGGTGGATACTTGGGCCATCTGGAATTCTCCGAAAAATTTGGGGTGTGGCCGGCGCTGAAACGATCAGGCCGACGCGTTCTTGTTCAGTTAATGTAGGGTGGGCACGGTGGTATCGTGCCCACGCGGTGCATGCGTCCGCGTGGGCACGATAAACCCGTGCCCACCCTACCCAGCATTAGGGGTGTGGCCGGCGCTGAAACAATCAGGCCGACGCGTTTTTGTGCAGGTGCAGCGGCAGCGCCGTGTCCCACTCGATGCGCTTGCGCTCCGGTTCGGGCGCGCTCAGCGCCTCGACCTCGCACATGGTTTCCAGCGAGCGCACGGCGAGTTCCTGGTATTGGCGGGTGCCGGCGCTTTTCCAGGCCACTTCGTCGTCGCTGAGCATGCGCAGCACGCGCGCCGGCGCGCCGACCACCATGCTGCGCGGCGCGACCACCATGCCGGCCTTCACGAAACTCATCGCCGCGACGATGCACTCGGCGCCGACGACGGCGTTGTCCATCACCACCGCGTTCATGCCGACCAGCGCGTTGCGGCCGATGCGGCAGCCGTGCAGCACGGCGCCGTGGCCGATGTGGCCGTCGACCTCGACCACCGTGTCGCAGCCGGGAAAGCCGTGCATCACGCAGGTGTCCTGCAGGTTGGCGCCCTCCTCCAGGATCAGGCGGCCGAAGTCGCCGCGCAGCGAGGCCAGCGGGCCGATGTAGCAGCGCGGGCCGACGATGACGTCGCCGATCAGCACCGCGCTCGGGTGGACGTAGGCGCTCGGGTGCACCACCGGGGTGACGCCGTTGATCTGATAAACCTTGACCATTTTCTTCTCCATGCGATGCTCACATGCCCAGGTAGGCACTCTGCACCGTTTTGTTGTTGAGCAGTTCCGGGCCCGGCCCGGACAGCGTGATGGCGCCGCTTTCGATGACGTAGCCGACGTCGGCGATCGACAGCGCCGCGTGGGCGTTCTGCTCGACCAGCAGGATGGTGATGCCCTGGTCGCGCAGGCTCTTGACGATGCGGAAGATCTCGGCGATCAGGAGCGGCGCCAGGCCCATGCTCGGCTCGTCGAGCAGCAGCAGCTCGGGGCGGCCCATCAGCGCGCGCGCCATCGCCAGCATCTGCTGCTGGCCGCCGGACAGGGTGCCGGCCAGCAGCTTGCGCTTTTCGCGCAGGATCGGGAACAGGCCGTACATCTTCTCCAGGTCGGCCTCGGCTTCGCCCTTGGGGCGGGTGAAGGCGCCCATGCGCAGGTTGTCCTCGATGGTCATCGGGCTGAACACCTGGCGCCCCTCGGGCACCTGGCACATGCCGGCGCGCACCCGCCGGTCCGGGCTGACGCCGGTGATGGCGACGCCGCGCAGGTGGATGCTGCCGGCGCTGGCCGGCTGCACGCCGGAGAGCGTGCGCAGCAGCGTGGTCTTGCCGGCGCCGTTGGCGCCGACCAGCGCC
>JACMLV010000860.1 GCA_014379395.1 Burkholderiaceae bacterium | reverse complement strand
TCACGCGCTGGCCCGACACGGACGGCGGCGGGCCGTCCGGCGTGAAGCGGTAGTCGGACAGGTTGATGTCGGGCGGCAGCAAGGTCAGGCCGCACACGTCGATCGCGTCCTCGACCAGGATCTTGATCTTGTCGGTGTCGTCCATCGCCAGCGACAAGTTGGCCGCGATGAAGGCGGCGGTGTGGTGCGCCTTCAAGTAGGCGGTGTGGTACGACAGCAGCGCGTAGGCGGCCGCGTGCGATTTGTTGAAACCGTAGCCGGCGAACTTCTCCATCAAGTCGAAGATCTCGTCGGCCTTGTCGTTCGTCAGGCCGTCCTTGGCGGCGCCGTCGCGGAAGATCTGGCGGTGCTCGGCCATCTCCTCGGCTTTTTTCTTACCCATCGCGCGGCGCAGCATGTCGGCGCCGCCGAGCGAATAGCCGCCGACGATCTGCGCCATCTGCATCACCTGCTCCTGGTACACCATGATGCCGTAGGTCTCCGACAGGATCGACTCCGTGCGCGGATCGGGATAGTCGAAGCGCTCGCCGTGCTTGCGCTTGCAAAAGTCGGGAATCAGGTCCATCGGGCCGGGACGGTACAGGGCGACGAGCGCGATGATGTCCTCGAAGCGGTCGGGCCGCGCGTCCTTCAACATGCCCTGCATGCCGCGCGACTCGAGCTGGAACACGGCCACCGTCTTGGCCTTGGTCAGCAGCTCGTAGGAGGGCTTGTCGTTGAGCGGCAGCCTGGCCAGGTCGAAGTCGGCCTGGGCCGGGTCGAGCTGCTTGATGTAGCGCACCGCGCGGTCGAGGATGGTGAGCGTGGTCAGACCCAAAAAGTCGAACTTGACCAGGCCGACCGCCTCCACGTCGTCCTTGTCGTACTGCGACACCACGCCCGAGTCGCCGCCCTGGGTGTAGAGCGGGCAGAAGTCGGTCAGCTTGCCCGGCGCGATCAACACGCCGCCGGCGTGCATGCCGATGTTGCGCGTGATGCCCTCGACCTGCTGCGCCAGGTCGAGCAGCTGCCGCACCTCCTCCTCGTTCTCCTGGCGCTCGGCCAGCAGCGGCTCCTCCTTGATGGCGTCGGCGATCGACACCGGTTTGCCCGGCTTGAAAGGGATCAGCTTGGAGACGCCGTCGCAGAAGTTGTAGCCGAAGTCCATCACCCGGCCGACGTCGCGGATCGCGCCCTTGGCCGCCATGGTGCCGAAGGTGGCGATCTGCGAGACCGCCTCCTTGCCGTACAGGTCCTTGACGTGCTGGATCACGCGGTCGCGCCCCTCCTGGCAGAAGTCGATGTCGAAGTCGGGCATCGAGACGCGTTCGGGATTGAGGAAGCGCTCGAACAGCAGGTTGTAGGCGAGCGGATCGAGGTCGGTGATGAGCAGCGAATAGGCCACCAGCGAGCCGGCGCCCGAACCGCGGCCGGGGCCGACCGGCACGCCATTCTCCTTGGCCCAGCGGATGAACTCGGCCACGATCAGGAAGTAGCCGGGAAAGCCCATGTTGCTGATGGTGTCGGTCTCAAATTTCAGGCGCGACTCGTAGCGCTCGCGCTGCGCCTCGCGCTTTTCCGGATCGGGATACAGATGGATCAGGCGCTGCTCCAGGCCGGCCTTGGCCTCGGCGACGAGGAACTCGTCGATCGTCATGCCGGGCGGGGTCGGGAAGTTCGGCAGCTGCGGTTTGCCGAGCACCAAGGTCAGGTTGCAGCGCTTGGCGATTTCGACCGAATTGGCCAGCGCGGCGGGCAGATCGGCGAACAAGGCGGCCATCTCGGCCTGCGACTTGAAGCACTGGGTGGCGTTGAAGCGCTTGACGCGCTTGGCGTTGGCCAGCATCTCGCCCTCGGCGATGCAGGTGCGCGCCTCGTGGGCGATGAACTCGCCGGCGTCGAGGAACTGCACCGGATGGGTCGCCACCACCGGCAGGCCGAGCTTGGCCGCCAGCGCGACCGACTGGCGCACTTGCCGTTCCTGGTTCGGCTGGCCGCCGCGCTGGATCTCGATATAGAAATGGCCGGGGAACAGCTTGGCCCAGCGCGCGGCGCAGCGCTCGGCCAGCGCCGGATTGCCGTTCTCGAAGGCGATGCCGACGTCGCCGAAATGGGCGCCCGACAGCGCGATCAGGCCGTTGGCCGGGCTGACGCCGGGCAGCAGCGCGCACTCGGTGGTGGCCAGTTCGTCGAGCCATTCTGGACGGATCTCGGCGCGGCCCCGATGCTGGTTGGTGAGCCAGGCCTTCGACAGCAGCTCGCACAGTTGCAGATAGCCGATGCGGTTCTTCGCCAGCAGCAGCAGGCGCGCCGGCTTGTCCCGGTTGTCGTCGTTGCTGATCCAGACATCGACCCCGACCACCGGCTTGATGCCCTTGCCGCGCGCGGCCTTGTAGAACTTGACCATGCCGAACAGGTTCGACAGGTCGGTGATCGCCATCGCCGCCTGCTTGTCCTTGGCGGCGGCGGCGGCCACATCGTCGATGCGCACCAGGCCGTCCACGATCGAGTACTCGGAGTGCATCCGCAGGTGCACGAAGGACGGCCCTTGGGGTTGGGCGGCGGCTGCCGTGTCCGCGCCTGCCTGTTGCGTTGCCATGTCCATCGTGTGCGCCCATCTCTTGCTGATCTTGAAGGGCGCTATTTTACCGCGTCGGGGGGCCGAACCGAGCAAGCGATCAGCGCGGCAACGAGAGCTGTTTTCCGTCGTTTCACAAGGGGCACGATTGGCGTCCGGGCGCCCAACGATGCGTCCGAGGAACTCGATACTGTGTCGCCCTCCAGAGCTAATCGGAGCCAAAATGTAGGGTGGGCGGGGCCGCCGAGGCACGTTCTTGTGCCCACGCGGACGCACCGCATGGGCACAAAAAACTTGCCACAGTGGCCCTTTGTGATCTTGCGAACGCCTCGGCGGCCACATCAATCGAATACGACAAAAGGCACAACATGCTGAGCTATCCAATCACACTGACGCCCGATTCAAACGGCACATACCTGGTCGGCTTTCCCGACTTGCCCGAAGCGAACTCCGTTGGCGACAATGAGGACGAGGCGCGGGTCAACGCCGCCGACGCCCTCGCAGTGGCGCTCAAAATCTGTTTCGATGAGCGCCGACCGGTGCCCATGCCGTCGAAACCGGCCAAGGACCAGGCAACGGTTTCCCTACCGGCGCTTGAAGCTGCCAAAGTGTTACTTTGGAACGAAACTCTCAATCATGGCCGATGATGTTGATTTTCTGGACTCGACCATCCTCCACCACCAGGGTCAGAATGTAGGATGCGCTAGGCCACCGTGGCACCGCTTTTACGCCGACGCGGTGCGTGCGTCCGGGTGGGCACAAAAGCGGTGCCCACCCTACTTGGAGCCTTGCGAATGCCTCGGCGACTCCACCTCCACCGTCGCCCACACGCCACCAACGAAATCCGGGTTGCTCCGATGCTCGGCAATGAAACGCGGCGCCGGCACCTTGCCACCCGCCTCGACCAGCCCTTGCAG
>JACMLV010000102.1 GCA_014379395.1 Burkholderiaceae bacterium | reverse complement strand
CGAAGTGGTAGTCGGGCGACAGAAAGATGCCGGACGAGTTGGCCAGGCTGGCCGCGCAATGCGGCAGGCGGGCGCGGATGGCGTTAAAGCGCGCCAGTTGTTGCGCGTTCATCGGATGCGCAGGCTGATCGGCGCAGGCCAGGTGGCTCATCAGGTAGCGCAGCTCGATGCCGCCCAGCATATCGGGCGCGGCCAGCCAGGCGTCGAGTTCCAACGGCGACAGGCCCATGCGCGACATGCCGCTGTCGACCTGGACGATGGCCGGCAGCGCCCGCCCCCGCGCCTTGGCGTGACGGCGCCAGCCGTCGATCTGCTGCAGGCTGTTCAAGACCGGGATCAGCGCGTGCGCGGTGAATTCCGCCTCGGTGTCCGGCGGCGCGCCGTGCAGCACGAAGATGTCGGCGTCGGACGCCAGATGCGGGCGCAGCGCGATGCCCTCGTCAAGATGGGCGACGAAGAAATGACGGCAGCCTTCCTCGTAGAGGGCCGGCGCGACCGCCGCCGCGCCCAGGCCGTAGGCGTCGGATTTGAGCACCGCCGAACAGGCCGCCGGCGCGGCGCGTTCGCGCAGCAGGCGGTAGTTGGCACGCAAGGCGCCCAGGTCGACCGTCAGGATGGCGCCGCTGCGCTCCCTGCGTCCCGGCTTATGCATGGACCAGCTGCCGGCGTGGATCGGCGCCGCGCGCCTCGAGATAACGGTCCACCGACAAGTCGCCGGACTCGATGGCCGGCTGCTTGGACGACATCAGGTCGGCCAGCAACTGGGCCGAGCCGCAGGACATGGTCCAGCCGAGGGTGCCGTGGCCGGTGTTCAAAAACAGGTTGCGCAGCGGCGTGCGGCCGACGATCGGGGTGCCGTCCGGCGTCATCGGGCGCAGGCCGGTCCAGAACTCGGCGCGGCTGGTGTCGCCGGCGCCGGGGAACAGGTCGTTGACCACCATTTCCAGCGTGGCGCGGCGGCGCGCCTTCAGGCGCAGGTCGAAGCCGGACAGCTCGGCCATGCCGCCGACGCGGATGCGGTCGTCGAAACGGGTCACGGCGATCTTGTAGGTCTCGTCGAGGATGGTCGAATTGGGCGCGGCCGCCGCGTCGACGATGGGCACCGTGATCGAATAGCCCTTGACCGGATAGACCGGGATGTCGAGCGCCGGCTGCAGCAGCGAGGTCGAATAGGCGCCCAGCGCGACGACATAGGCGTCGGCCCGCACCACTTCCTCGCCGCACAGGACGCTGTCGACCGCGCCGCCCTTCATCACCAGCTGGTCGATGCTGACGCCGTAGCGGAACTTGACGCCCAGCTCGGTCGCCATCTGCGCCAGGCGGGTGGTGAACAGCGCGCAGTCGCCGGTTTCATCGTTGGGCAGGCGCAGCGCGCCGACCAGCTTGTCCTTGACGGCGTGCAGGGCCGGCTCGGCGCGCGACAGTTGCTCGCGCGTCAGCAGCTCATACGGCACGCCGGAGTCGCGCAGCACGCGGATGTCCTTTTCGGCGTCCTCGAATTGGCGCTCGGTGCGGAACAGCTGCATCGTGCCCTGCTGGCGGCCCTCGTAGGCGATGCCGGCCTCTTCGCGCAACTGCTTGAAGCAGTCGCGGCTGTATTCGGCCAGGCGCACCATGCGCTCCTTGTTGACGCCATAGCGCTGCGGCGTGCAGTTGCGCAGCATCTGCCACATCCATTGCAGCTGGAAGCGGGTGCCGTCCGGCGCGACGGCCAGCGGCGCGTGACGCTGCATCAACCATTTGATGGCTTTGAGGGGGATGCCGGGCGCCGCCCACGGGGAGGCGTAGCCCGGCGAAATCTGGCCGGCGTTGCCGAAGCTGGTCTCCAGGCCGGGGCCGGGCTGGCGGTCGATCACGGTCACGGCATGTCCCGCCTTGGCCAAATAATAGGCGCTCGTGACGCCGATAACACCGCTACCCAGAATGACGATACGCATAGTTCCCTCGTTAGTAAGATCGATTACCCAACTGCCAGATTAGCAGCTATGATATGTAGTATTCAGTAGTCATTGTTCACGTATAAATACAATTATTGAGTAATAAATCATGAGAATTCAAAAGCAATCGGCGCGCGCGCTCGACAAGCTCGACCGCGCCATCCTGCGTCTGCTGCAACAAGAGGGGCGCATGTCGATGAAGGATCTGGGCGAGCAGGTCGGCCTGTCGATCACGCCCTGCATCGAGCGCGTCAAGCGGATGGAGCGCGACGGCGTGATCACCGGCTATCACGCGCGGGTGTCGCCAGCGGCGCTGGGGGCGAAGTTATTGGTGTTTGTGGAAATCACGCTGAACCAGAAATCGGCCTCGGCGTTCGAGCAATTCCGCCGCGCCGTGCTGCAAATTCCCGAGGTGCAGGAATGCCATCTGGTGTCGGGCGACTTCGATTACCTGATCAAGGCGCGCATCCATGAGATGGCGGAATACCGGAAGCTGCTGGGCGACATGCTGCTGCAACTGCCCGGCGCGGCGCAGTCGAAGAGCTATGTCGTGATGGAGGAAATCAAGGAAACGCTGGCGCTGTCGACCGAGCTGCTGCAATAGGCGTCTGGCGGGCACAAAAATGTAGGATGGGCGGGGCCTGCCGAGGCGGGTTTTTGTGCCCACGCGGATGCACGACAGCGTGGGCACAAAAGCGTGCCCACCCTACTATCTGTCGACCAAGCTGCTGCAATAAGCGGCAGCCGGTGACGCGCGCTAGCCGAGCTGGACGGCGCGGGCTCCGGCGGCGGCGCCCGGAATCGCGCTCAGCAGCGCTTGCGTGTACGGATGCCGCGGATTGCGGTACAGCTCGTCCGAGTTGGCCGTCTCGACCACCCTGCCCTGATGCATCACCATGATCTGGTCGGCCATGTACTTCACCACCGACAGGTCGTG
>JACMLV010000859.1 GCA_014379395.1 Burkholderiaceae bacterium | reverse complement strand
CGGCGTCGGCGCCGGGTCGGGCCACAGCCAGAAGGCCGCCAGGGCGGCCGCGAGCAGGAGGGCGGGCAGGAGCTTTTTCAATCGGCGGCAATCGGAGCGGCGGGCCGCCCCGGTTGGGTGCGGCCCGCCTGTGTTGAAAGTCAGATGCAGCCGCCAATCTTAAACGAATGGATGCGCGTGCTCCAGTTGAAGCGGCCGTCGGCCTTCAGGTATTGGCTGGTGTACCAGAAGGTGCAGTCGTCGGTCGGGTCGACGCTCATGTGGCTGTAGTCGCCCCAGCGGCTCAGGCGCAGCTGCGCGCCGGCGCCCTGGACGATGGGCGTTTCGTTGGAGAGCAGATTGAGCGGATCGCCCTGCAGCCGTGTCGAAAAGCGGATCGCCGGCTTGATGGCGCCGCTCGAGGCGCTGTAGCCGAGCGCCAGATTGCCCATCTTGTCCATGGCCACGCTGCCCATCCAGCGCGAGGTGGCGTCCGGCGCGTAGGTCGATTGCTGGTGGACGCTCGGCGTGGTGGCCAGGTCGCGCAGCTCGTACCAGCGGGTCGCGCTGTTGTTGTTGAAACTGACCGCGTGGTTCACCAGCAGCGATTCGTGGGTGCCGAAGTTGCGGTAGGCGAGCCGGTACATGATGCGGTCGGCCAGCGAATCGAGCTTCTGGTTGGTGCCGGCCTGCGGCACGCAGGTGCCGCCGCCGCAGGCCGCCGCGAAGGCCGCCACCGGGATCACGCTCGGCCCGCTCAGGCTGGAGGCCGCCGGGTTGGCCCAGTCGACATGGAATTTCCACAGGTTGAGCCGGGAGGTGCCGAGGTTGACCATGTAGTTGGGCGCGCCGTCGGGCGGCGCGGTGGTGCCGTCGAGGTCGGCCGGCAGCAGGCCGCCGTAGGCGGTGCTCAGCTGGAAGCATTGCTGGGTCGCCGGCAGCCCGTCCAGCATCTTGGCGCGCTCCATCGCGCAGACCTTGGCGCCGCCGAAGGTGTTGGGGGTGAACATGTTGTAGGTGACGTAGTAGGCGTCCGGCCAGACCCCGGCCTTCGGGTAGTCGTTGAAGCCGGTGTACTGGAAGGCGTAGCGGTTGTAGGCGCCGGTGGCGTCCGAGGTTTGCGACACCGCGATGCACTGGTAGTACGGGCCGCCGCTCGGCACCGCGAATTGCATCAGCACCCAGCGCCCGGCCAGCTTGTCGTATTGCACCACCGGATCGCCGTCGTTGGAGGTCTCGCAGGCGCCGCCGAAGCCGGTGAACAGGGTGTTGCCGGCCACCGGACCGTAGACCGGCGCGCCGCTGCTCTTGCTGAACACGGCGAACGAGGCGTTGACCCATTGCACGAACTGGGTCGCGCCGACCGCGCCGGTGGTGTCGGGCGGCGCGTACTGGATCAGGAAGCTGCCCTGCGGGCCGGTGAAGCCGGCGCCGATGCCGTCCATGCCGAGCGCCGGCGGCGGGGTGCCGCCGCCGCCACCGCTGCCCGGTTTTCCCCGGTGGCTGGTCTGGGCCACCTTGTCGCCGGCGAAATCGAGCGGGTCCTCATAGGGCACGCGGCGCTTGTCCTTGGCCGGCTTTTGAAAGCTCGGGTCGACCGGCTTGCCTGTCAGGTCGCCCAGCCGCGGCAGTACGTCCTGGTGCGCGGTGCCCATGATTTCCACACGGCCCGGCGCGTCGGGCGGCGCGGCGAAGGCGGGGGAGGGGGCGAGCGGGCTGGCGGCCGCCAGCAACAATGTCATACCGGCCCGAGCGAGCTTAGAGGCGATCATGATGGCGTCCTGATGATGAGCTGGGAATTTCAGTATAGGCGTCAGTTTGCGATGGACAATGTTGTTTCTGTCTCATTTGACGCGGCGGAGCCGCATGGCGATCGAAGCTTGGTCAAACCGCTTTTCCCCTGCGCGCGGCGGGGTCAAAATCGCGCGCGCGAATGGCGTGGAATCGTGCGCGCGCGCCGCAAAAGGCTATAATGGCCGCCTGCCGCAGTCTGCGGTAGACGCTAGGGGTCCTGTCCATCGCACATCGCGGTGGGCGGGTGAGAGATACCCTCCGAACCTGATCTGGATAATGCCAGCGAAGGGAAGCTTTCGAACCGGTCCCCCGTGGCGGTCGAACCTCCTGAGCTGGCTCCAGGCTATTTACGCCGAGCCAAGGAGCCACACCCACATGAACGCCAATTCGCCATTTCTTTCCGCCACCGCCACGGTGGACGAAGCCGCCGTCGCCCCGCTGCCCAATTCGCGCAAGATCTATGTCCAGGGCAGCCGCCCCGACATCCGCGTGCCGATGCGCGAAATCTCGCAGTCCGACACCGAGATGTCGTTTGGCGGCGAAAAGAATCCGCCGATCTATGTCTACGACACCTCCGGCCCGTACACCGACCCGGACGCCAAGATCGACATCCGCTCCGGCTTGAGCACGCCACGCCTGGCCTGGATCGTCGAGCGCGGCGACACCGAGGAGCTCGACGGCCCGAGTTCGAACTACGGCATCGAGCGCCTGGCCGATCCGAAGCTGGCCGAGCTGCGCTTTAATTTGCAGCGCAAGCCGCGCCGCGCCAAGGCCGGCGCCAACGTGACCCAGATGCACTACGCGCGCGCCGGCATCGTCACTCCGGAAATGGAATATGTGGCGATCCGCGAAAACATGCGCCGCCGCGAGTACATGGAGGAATTGAAGGCGTCCGGCCCGATGGGCGAGCGTCTGGCCGACCTGATGGGCCGCCAGCATCCGGGCCAGTCGTTCGGCGCCGCAATCCCGGCCGAGATCACGCCGGAATTCGTGCGCGACGAGATCGCCCGCGGCCGTGCCATCATTCCCGCCAACATCAACCACCCGGAAGTCGAGCCGATGATCATCGGCCGCAATTTCCTCGTCAAGATCAACGCCAACATCGGCAACTCGGCCGTCACCTCGTCGATCGGCGAGGAAGTCGAGAAGATGACCTGGGCCATCCGCTGGGGCGGCGACAACGTGATGGACCTGTCGACCGGCAAGCATATCCATGAAACGCGCGAATGGATCGTGCGCAACAGCCCGGTGCCGATCGGCACCGTGCCGATCTACCAGGCGCTCGAGAAGGTCAACGGCAAGGCCGAGGACCTGACCTGGGAAATCTTCCGCGACACGCTCATCGAGCAGGCCGAGCAGGGCGTCGACTACTTCACCATCCACGCCGGCGTGCTGCTGCGCTACGTGCCGATGACGGCCAAGCGCCTGACCGGCATCGTCTCGCGCGGCGGCTCGATCATGGCCAAGTGGTGCCTGGCGCACCACCAGGAATCGTTCCTGTACACGCACTTCGAAGAGATCTGCGAAATCATGAAGGCCTACGACGTCGCCTTCTCGCTCGGCGACGGCCTGCGCCCGGGCTCGATCTACGACGCCAACGACGAGGCCCAGCTGGGCGAGCTGAAGACGCTCGGCGAGCTGACCCAGGTGGCCTGGAAGCACGACGTGCAGGTGATGATCGAAGGTCCCGGCCACGTGCCGCTGCACCTGATCAAGGAAAACATGGACTTGCAGCTGGAACAGTGCGCCGAGGCGCCGTTCTACACGCTGGGGCCGTTGACCACCGACATCGCGCCGGGCTACGACCACATCACCTCGGGCATCGGCGCAGCCACCATCGGCTGGTACGGCACCGCGATGCTGTGCTACGTGACGCCGAAGGAACACCTGGGCTTGCCGAACAAGGCCGACGTCAAGGACGGCATCATCACCTACAAGATCGCGGCCCACGTGGCCGACCTGGCCAAGGGCCATCCTGGCGCACAGATCCGCGACAACGCGCTGTCCAAGGCACGCTTCGAGTTCCGCTGGGACGACCAGTTCAACCTCGGCCTCGACCCGGACAAGGCGCGCGAATTCCACGACGAGACGCTGCCGAAGCACTCGGCCAAGGTGGCGCACTTCTGCTCGATGTGCGGCCCGCATTTCTGCTCGATGAAGATCACGCAGGAAGTGCGCGAGTACGCCGCCAAGATCGGCGTGTCGGAGACGGCCGCGCTGAAGGAGGGGATGGAAGTCAAATCCATCGAGTTCATCAAGAGCGGCGCCGAACTGTACAAGAAACTGTGAGCCCGGCCATGATCGACATTTTGCTCAACGGCGAGGCCCGACAAGTGCCGCCGCAACACACTTTGCACGATCTGGTCGACGCGCTCAGCCTGTCGAACCAGGCGCTGGCGCTGGCGGTCAACCGCAACGTCGTGCCGCGCGCCCTGTGGCCGCAGCGCGTGCTGCAGGCGCAGGACCAGGTCGACATCGTGCGCGCCATCGGCGGCGGTTAATTCTAGGAAAAAGACATGACTACAACGACTCAACAAGACCTGCTGACCATCGCCGGCAAGACCTACAACTCGCGCCTCCTGGTCGGCAGCGGCAAGTACCGCGACCTGGCGCAGACGCGCGAGGCGACCGACGCCGCCGGCGCCGAGATCATCACGGTGGCGATCCGCCGCGTCAACATCGGCCAGGACCCGAACGCGCCGAGCCTGCTCGACGTGCTGCCGCCTTCGCAGTACACGATCCTGCCCAACACGGCCGGCTGCTACAACGCCAAGGACGCCGTCTACACGCTGCAGATGGCGCGCGAACTGCTGAACGGCCACAAGCTCGTCAAGCTGGAGGTGCTGGGCGACGAGAAGACGCTCTTCCCGCATATGCCGGAAACCCTGGTCGCCGCCGAGCAGTTGGTCAAGGACGGCTTCGACGTGATGGTCTATTGCAGCGACGATCCGATCCAGGCCAAGATACTGGAGAGCATCGGCTGCGTCGCGGTGATGCCGCTGGCCTCCCTGATCGGCTCGGGCATGGGCATCCTGAATCCGTGGAACCTGTCGCTGATCATCGAGCAGGCCAACATTCCGGTGCTGGTCGACGCCGGCGTCGGCACCGCGTCCGACGCGGCCATTGCGATGGAGTTGGGCTGCGACGGCGTGTTGATGAACACCGCCATTGCCACCGCGCAAGATCCGGTGCGCACGGCGCGCGCGCGGCGCCTCGGCGTGCAGGCCGGGCGCGTCGCCCTCCTGGCCGGCCGCATGCCGCGCCGCTTCGCCGCTTCGCCGTCCTCGCCG
>JACMLV010000858.1 GCA_014379395.1 Burkholderiaceae bacterium | reverse complement strand
GGCCATGTCCGGCCGGCCGAACAGCTCGGCCAGCTGCCCGAAGCCGGCCCCGGCCCCAGCCTCGGCGCCACCCTGCGCCTGCTCCGACGCCACCGACAGCACGCCGTCGATCACGGCCCGTTGCAGCACCCGGGTGCGGGCGTCGAGCCGCATCGAAACGGCGCGCGGCACCGTCAGCGCGTCAGAGTCGAGCGCGTCGAACACGGGCGCCAGATGCAGCGCCGCCCAGGCCTGGCCCCAGGCCAGGATCACCTTTGATTCGTCGACCCCGTGCTCGCGCGCCAACTCGCGCAGCAGCAGCGGGCCGCAGCGGTTGACCGCCTCGTTGGCCAGCACGGTGGCCAGGATCGCGTTCGCCAGCGGGTGCGCCAGCGCGCTGCGGGCGGCCACCAGCGCCGGTGGAAAGTACGGCTTGAGCAGCGCCTCGGCCCAGCGCTCCCGCGTCAGCGGCAGCTCGGCCAGGGTGCGCTTGTAGCGGTTTTTCACGTGCGCGACGACGACCGCCAGTTCCGGCGTCGTCAAGCCGTGGCCCTCGGCCTTGCGGCGCGCCAGCTCGATGTCCGCCGGCAGTTGTTCCAACTCGCGCGACAAGTCGCCCTCCGCCTCCAGCGCGGCGATCAGCGCGCCGTAGCCGTCCTGCGCCGCGCCCTGCGATTGCGCCTGCAACTCGCGCACCAGCAAATGCGTTTGCAACTGGTTGTCGCGCAGGACCAGGCGCTCGATGTCGTCCGTCATCTCGGTCAAGAGGTGGTTGCGCTCGGCCGCCTCGAGCTGGCCGGCGTTGACCTCGACGTCGAGCCAGATCTTGACGTTCACCTCGTGGTCGGAGCAATCGACGCCGGCCGAATTGTCGATCGCGTCGGTGAAGATGCGCCCGCCCGCCAGCGCGTACTCGATGCGCCCGGCCTGGGTCGCGCCGAGGTTGCCGCCCTCGGCCACCACCTTGGCGCGCAGCTGGCGGCCGTCGACCCGGATCGCGTCGTTGGCGCGGTCGCGCACCTGCGCGTCGGTCTCGGTCGAGGCCTTGATATAGGTGCCGATGCCGCCGTTGTAGAACAGGTCCGCCGGCGCGCGCAGGATGCGGTGCATCAGCTGGTCCGGCGTCAGCGCGCTCTCCGCGATGTCGAGCGCGGCGCGCGCCTCGGGCGAGAGTTCGATGCTGCGCGCGTCGCGCGGATAAACCCCGCCGCCGGCCGAGATCAGGCTGCGGTCGTAGTCGTTCCACGACGAGCGCGGCAAGGCGAACAGGCGCGCCCGCTCGTCGAACGCGGCCTGGCCCGGCCGCGGGTCGAGGAAGATGTGGCGGTGGTCGAAGGCCGCCAGCAGCCGGATCTGGCGCGAGCGCAGCATGCCGTTGCCGAACACGTCGCCCGACATGTCGCCCACCCCGACCACGCTGATCGGGGTCGTGTCCGGGTCGACGTCCATCTCGTGGAAGTGGCGCTTGACCGCCTCCCACGCGCCCTTGGCGGTGATGCCGAGCTTCTTGTGGTCGTAGCCGTTCGAGCCGCCCGAGGCGAACGCGTCGCCGAGCCAGAAGCCGCGTCCCAGCGCGATGCCGTTGGCGATGTCGGAGAAGCTGGCCGTGCCCTTGTCGGCCGCCACCACCAGATACGGGTCGGGGCCGTCGTAGCAGACGGTGTCCGCCGGCGCCACGATCTCGCCGCGCACGCGGTTGTCGGTCAATTCCAGCAGGCTCTCGACGTACAGCCGGTAAACCGCCTCGCCCTCGGCCGCGACCACTTCGCGCACCGCCTCCTTGGGCATCGTCTTGCACACAAAACCGCCCTTGGCTCCAACCGGCACGATGACGGCGTTTTTCACCATCTGCGCCTTGACCAGCCCCAGCACCTCGGTGCGGTAATCCTCCATCCGGTCCGACCAGCGCAGGCCGCCGCGCGCGACCGGGCCGCCGCGCAGGTGCACGCCCTCGAAGCGGCGCGCGAAGACGTAGATTTCGCGGTGCGGGCGCGGCTGCGGCAGCAGCGTCAGCGCCGCGCTGTCGAACTTGAAGATGATCTTGTCGCCGCGCGCGCCGTTCTGGAAGTAGCTGGTGCGCAGCGTGGCGCGCATCAGCTCGGCCAGCGCGCCGAGGATCTCCTCGGTGTCGGCGTGGTTCACGCCCGGCAGGCCGCTCTTGATGGCGGCGATCGTCTCCAGCGCGGCGGCGCGGCGCGGCTCGCCGAAGGCCGGGTCGAAGCGCTCCATGAAGGCGTCGGTGAGCGCCTTGACGCAGGGCGCGCGCTGGCGCAGGCAGTCGGCGATGTAGCGCACCGAAAAGCGGGTGCCGGCCTGGCGCCAGAAGCTCATGTAGGCGCGCACCAGCTGCACTTCGCGCAGGCGCAGGCCGCCCTCGACCACCAGCCCGTTCAGGCGGCCGTCCTCGGCCTCGTCGTTGAACAGCGCGGCGAACAATTCCTCGGCCGCCGGCAGCACCTCGGGGCGCGCCAGCTTGGCCGCGCAGGCCGGCCCCAGCGTCAGGCTGGAGATGAAGTGGCGGTTGCCGTCGGCGGTGACGATCGAATACGACTGCTCGCGCTCGACGGCCACGCCGGCGTTGTGCAGCGCCGGCAGGATGGTCGACAGCGACGGCACCCGCCCCAGCGAATACAGGCGGATCGTGGTGTCGTCCGCTTCCCCGGCGCCCGCCTCGATGCGCACCGCCACGCGCGCCGCGCCGACGTCGTTGGCCAGGATCGCGCCCAGGTCGCGGAAGGCCACCTCCGGCGCGGTGGCGGTCATGTAGTCGGGCGGCAGGCCGGCGCCGAGCTTGCGCAGGCTGGCGCGCAGCGCCGCCTCGAACACCGCGTCGGCCAGCGCCGAAAAGCGCGTGT
>JACMLV010000857.1 GCA_014379395.1 Burkholderiaceae bacterium | reverse complement strand
GGACCTTCCCATGAAACCATTGCGCAACATCACAGCGGCCGCGCGGCGCGGCCGCTGTGATGTTGCGCAATGGTTTCATGGGAAGGTCCTGGTCCGGTTGGTCAAGGCGCGCCGGGGGGGGCGGACGCCGGGGGCCGCGGGGACGCGGATGGGCGCCCCGAGGCGAGCACAAAAATTAATCACTTGCATTGTGACAATTCGATATAATCACCTGAGATTTGACTTTTATCAAGAATTTCCATGTCGCCCGACAAGACTCCAGGCGGCGCGGCCGACCGCCCGGCCGCACCCGACGACGCGTCCCGACATGCCCCTGCTGCAGGAGCCGTTTTGAAAATGAAAAATTCGCGGGTGCGCCTGCTCGGGCCCTTCCTGTTGAGCATGCTGTCCGCGGCCGCCCACGCCGACGATCAGCAGTTCCCGATCATGCGCTTCGAGGTCGAAGGCAATCATCTGCTGGCGCCGGCCGCGGTGCAGGCCGTCCTGCAGCCGATGACCGGCCCGGCGCGCGTCTACGGCGACATCCAGGAGGCGCTCGACGCGCTGCGCCTGGCCTATCGCAGCGCCGGCTACGGCACGGTGCAGGTCGACGTGCCCGAGCAGGAGCTGACCTCGGGCGTGGTGCGCATCGCCGTCACCGAAACCGCGCTCGGAAAAATCGTCGTCAGCGGCAACGCCCACTTCGACAGCGCCAACGTGCAGGCCAGCCTGCCGCCGCTGCGCGTGGGCCAGGTGCCGAACCTGGACGCGCTCTCGGTCGCGATCCAGCTCGCCAACGACAACCCGGCCAAGCAGGTCGAGGTGGTGCTGGCGAGCGGCGATAACGAGAGCGAGGTCGACGCCAAGGTGGCCGTCACCGACAGCCGGCCGCTGCGCGGCTTCGTCATGCTCGACAACACCGGCTCGGCGACCAGCGGACGCTGGCGCGTGGGCGCGGCGCTCCAGCACGCCAATCTGTTCAACCGCGACCATGTCGCCACGCTGGCCTACACCAGCTCGCCCGACAGCCCGGACGGCGTCAAGGTCAACCTGTACTCGCTCGGCTACCGGATCCCGCTGTACGCGCTGGGCGACAGCCTCGACTTCATCTACGGCAGCTCCAGCGTCAACACGCCGGGCGTCTCGCCGACCCTGGGCGGCCCGCTCGGCCTGGTCGGCAAGGGCAACGTGGCCGGCGCGCGCTGGAACCACTTCCTGCCCCGGCGCGGCGACTACAGCAGCAAGCTGGTGTTCGCGATCGACCACAAATACATCAATTCGCGCTGCAGCGTCGGCGGCGTCGAGGTCAGCTTCGCGCCGCCGACGCCGGCCATCGCCAGCTGCGTGCCCTACACCACCCGTCCGCTTTCCATCAGCTACAGCGGCCAGCTCCAGGGCGAGGGCGAGGGCCGGGCCACCGAGGTCAACCTCGCGCTGGCGCGCAACTGGGCCACCGGCCAGGCCTACACCAACGTCGACGGGCGCAGCGACCGCTACTCGTACCTGACGCCGGGCAACCGCGCCAGCCGCGACAGCTTCACGGTGCTGCGCGGCGGCGCCAGCCACTTCACCGGCCTGCCGCGCGACTGGCAGATGCGGCTCGCCGCCAACGGCCAGTACGCGTTCAACGCGCTGCTCGCCTCCGAACAATTCGGCATGACCGGGGCCGGCGCGGTGCGCGGCTTCGGCGAGCGCGCGCTGGCCGCCGACAACGCCGTCATCGTCAACGCCGAGCTGTACACGCCGGAGCTGGCGGCCCCGCTCGGCCTGCCGGGCAACCTGCGCGCGCTGCTCTATTACGACGCCGGGCGCGGCCGCAACCGCCAGAGCGGCGCGGCGGTGCCCGATTCGCTC
>JACMLV010000856.1 GCA_014379395.1 Burkholderiaceae bacterium | reverse complement strand
TGTCGGACTTAGGCTCGTCGGCTGCAAAAATAACTGGACGGTGCATATTTCGCCGTGTTCTCGGCCAATAGCTCGCTATTGGCACAGCGAAACCGTCAAAATCTGGCCTCGCCCAGCTATTTTTTCGCTTCGACTCCCTAAGTCCGACAGGCTGCTAGCCCGAACGGCGCCGCCGCGTTTTGTGGCGGGTCAACATCCTCCACAAAACAGGCAGACCCTGCTAATCTGGGCGGCATGGGAATCGAAAAGAAAACAGGCTTGATCTTGACCGGCGGCGGGGCCCGCGCGGCCTATCAGGTCGGGGTCTTGCAGGCGCTGTCGGAGATTTTGTGGGAGGCCGGCTGGCCGCCGGCGCGCAATCCGTTCGAGATCATCTGCGGCACCTCGGCCGGCGCCATCAACGCCACCGCGCTCGCTTGTCGGGCCGACAATTTCGGCGAGGGCGTGCAAAAGCTGCTCGACGTCTGGCTGCATATCGAAGTGGGCCAGGTCTACCGCGCCGATTCGCTCGGCGTGATCCGCTCCGGCGCGCGCTGGCTGTCGTTGCTCTCGTTCGGCTGGCTGCTGCGCAAATGGCATGCGGCGCCGCCCAATTCGCTGCTCGACAACACCCCTTTGATCAGCCTGCTGCACCGGATGCTCGACCTGCCGCGCCTGGACGCCGCGCTGGCCGACGGCCTGCTGCACGCGCTGGCGGTGACGGCCTCGTCCTATTCGGGCGGCCAGCACATGACGTTCTACCAGAGCGCCACCGCGGTCGAGCCGTGGATCCGCACCCAGCGCGTGGCGCTGCCGGACCAGATCGGGGTCCAGCATTTGCTGGCCTCGGCGGCGATTCCCTTCATTTTCCCGTCGGTGCCGCTGTATATCGGCGGCCACCGCGAGTATTGCGGCGACGGCTCGATGCGCCAGCTGGCGCCGATTTCGCCGGCGATCCACCTGGGCGCCTCGAAGGTGCTGGTGGTCGGCGCCGGCCGGCTGGCCGAGCTGAACGGCGGCGCGCCCGAGGCCGCCAGCTATCCGACCCTGGCCCAGATCGCCGGCCATGCGCTGTCCTCGATCTTCCTCGACGGCCTGGCGGTCGACATCGAGCGCCTGAACCGGATCAACCTGACCTTGTCGATGCTGCCCGACGAGTTGCTGGCGAAGACGCCGCTGAAACCGGTCGAGCTGTTGGTGATCGCGCCGTCCGAGCGGCTCGACGACATCGCCAGCCGGCATGTGGCGAGCCTGCCGGCGCCGATGCGCGCCATGCTGGCCGGGATCGGCGCGACCGAGGCGCGCGGCGCCGCGCTGGCTTCCTATTTGTTGTTCGAAGCGTCGTATACTAGCGAACTGATCCGTTTGGGCCAGGGCGACACGCGCGCCCGCAAGGCCGACGTGCTGGCATTTTTCGGCGCCTGATCCGGCGCCCCGATCCATTTTTCCGAGGCGCCCGGATTTGACCCTGCTCCGACTTTGCCGATTTTGCCCCCTGGTGTTCGCCCTGTGGATACTGCTCGGCGCGCGGGCGGCGGCCGCCCCGGCGCCCGCGCTGCGCTTCGAGCAGCTGGGCGTCGAGCAGGGGCTGGCCCAGGAATCGGTGCTGGCCATCGTCCAGGACCGGCAGGGTTTCATGTGGTTCGGCAGCCAGGCCGGGCTGAGCCGCTACGACGGTTACCGCAGCACCGTGTACCGGCATGACACGGCCGAGCCCGCCAGCCTGGTCGACAACTGGGTGCGCGCGCGGCACGTCGACGCCGATGGCGCGCTGTGGGTCGGCACGGACGGCGGGCTCGACCGTTACGACGCGGACCGGCGCGGCTTCACCCATTTCGCCCCGCGCGAGGCGGGCAAGCGCGGCAACGGCAACCGCCATGTGCGCGCCATCGTCGGCGACGGCGCGCGCGGCCTGTGGATCGCCACCGCCGACGGCTTGCAGCATTTCAACCCGGCCAGCGGCCGCTTCACGGTCTGGCACCACGACAAGGCCGATCCGGGCAGCCTGGGCGACGACCAGGTCAACGCCCTGGCGCGCGACGCCGCCGGCCGCCTGTGGGTCGGCACGGCCACCGGGCTCGACCTGCTCGAGCCGGGCGCCGCCGGCTTCCGCCATTTCCGCATCGACCAGGCGCCGACCTCGCGCTTCAACGTGGTGCAGGCCTTGCTCGTCGACGCCGAGCAAGACTTGTGGATCGGCACGCTGGCCGGGATCGAGCGCTGGCGCATGAACGGCGCGGCGCCCGCGCGCAGCCGGCTCGGCGCGAACGAGGGCATCAAGCCGGGCGCCATCACCACGCTGTACCAGGACGCCGACGCCACGCTGTGGGTCGGCAGCTACGCCGAGGGCCTGTACCGCTGGCTGCCGGCGGCCGGCCGCTTCGCCCAATACCGCCACGCGCCGGGCGACAGCCACAGCGTGGCCGACAACCAGATCTCGGCCCTCTACCGCGACCGCGTCGGCACCTTCTGGGCCGGCACCTGGTACAACGGCGTGAGCCGGGTCGACCTGGGCAGCGGCGGCTTCGCGCGCCTGGCCAGGGGGGCCGACAATCTCGCCGCGCTGTCCGACAACAAGGTGCACGCGCTGGCCGAGGACGGCCAGGGCCGGCTCTGGCTCGGCACGCACGCCGGCTTGAACCGCTACGATCCGGCCAGCGGCGCGTTGCAGGTGTATCGCCACGACCCGCGCCGCCCGGGCGGCTTGAGCGACGACCAGATCGTCGCCCTGTGGCAGGGGCCGAACGATATCCTGTGGGTCGGCGGTTACGCCGGCCTCAATTTCCGGGAGCCGGCCAGCGGCCGCTTCACCCGCCTGTCGCTGGCGCGCGGCGACCCGGCCAGCGACATCGTGCGCGGCATCACGAGCGATCGCGCCGGCATCGTCTGGGTCGCCTCGCGCGGCGGCCTGCACCGGGTCGATCCGCTCAGCCACGCCTTCCAGACCTTCCGCCACGATCCCGCCGACAGCGCCAGCCTGGCCGACAACATGGTGCGCCCGGTGCTGGAGGACAGCCGCGGCGCGCTGTGGGTCGGCACCTTCAACGGGCTCGACCTGCTGGACCGCGAGAGCGGGCGCTTCCGCCATTTCCGGCACGACGCCAAGGACCCGGCCAGCCTCAGCCATGACGAGGTGCATTACCTGTACGAGGACCGGCAGGGCGCGCTCTGGGTCGGCACCGCCGCCGGCCTGAACAAGATGGAGATCGGCGCCGACGGCGCGCCGCGCTTTCGGCGCTACCTGCGCCAGGACGGCCTGGCCGACGACGCCATCGCCGCCATCCTGGGCGACGACGCCGGCGGGCTGTGGCTCTCGACCAACAGCGGCATCTCGCTGCTCGATCCGCAAACCGGCCTGGTGCGCAATTACGACGGCGCCGACGGCGCCATCGAGGGCGCCTATTTCGACGGCGCGGCGCTGCGCGGGCGCGACGGCACGCTGTATTTCGGCGGCTTCAACGGCGTCACCGCCTTCGCGCCGGCGGCCGTCCGCGGCAACGGCGTGGCGCCGCCGGTGGCGATCACCGATTTTCAGATTTTCAACAAGTCGGTCGAGGCCGGGCGCGGCGCCTATCCGGCCGTGCTGGCC
>JACMLV010000855.1 GCA_014379395.1 Burkholderiaceae bacterium | reverse complement strand
GCGCGGCCGGACGGCGTGATTCTGGTCACCGGCCCGACCGGCAGCGGCAAGACCACCACGCTGTATTCGATCCTGAACCACATCAACACCGAGAGCGTGAACATCATGACTTTGGAGGATCCGGTCGAATACCCGATGACGATGATCCGCCAGACCTCGGTGAACGAGTCGGCCAAGGTCGGCTTCGCCGACGGCATCCGCTCGATGATGCGGCAGGACCCGGACATCATCCTGGTCGGCGAGATCCGCGACCGCGAGACGGCAGAGATGGCCTTCAGCGCGGCCATGACCGGGCACCAGGTGTATTCCACGCTGCACACCAACTCGGCCATCGGCTCGGTGGCGCGCCTGCTCGACATCGGTATTCCGCCCGACATCATGGCCGGCAACATGATCGGCATCGTCGCGCAACGGCTGGTGCGCCGGCTGTGCCCGCATTGCCGGCAGCAGGCGCTGGCCGATCCGCGGGAGCGCCAGTTGCTGGGACTGGCCGACGGCGCGCAAGCGGCCGCGATCTACCGCGCCGGCGCCTGCGAACATTGCCGCCATCAGGGCTACAAGGGGCGCATCGCGCTGATGGAGCTGCTCAAGTTCAACCCCGAGCTCGACGAACTGGTGGCGCACCGCGCCTCCTGGCGCGAATTAACGGCGGCGGCGCGCGCGGCCGGATTCCGGAGCCTGGTCGAAGACGGCGTGCGGCGCGTGCTCGAAGGCGTGACCACGCTGGCCGAGGTGGCGCGGGTGGTCGATCTGACCGAGCGGGCGCGCTGATGGCCTTGTTCGCCTACCGCGCGATGAACGCCGCCGGGCGCCGGCTGCGCGGCACCATGGACGCCGCCAACAGCGCCGACCTGGAGCTGCGCCTGCAACGCATGGCGCTCGACCTGATCGACTTCCGGCCGGCGCGGCGCCCGCCATCGCCGCGCCGCCGCGTCGTCGAGCGGCGCGACCTGATCACCTTCTGCTTCCACATGGAGCAGATGACCGGCGCCGGCGTGCCGATCCTCGACGGCCTGGGCGACCTGCGCGACAGCATGGGCGCCGGGCATAAGCCCGGGGGGCGCATGCGCGACGTGATCACCGACCTGATCGAGAGCATCGAGGGCGGCCTGCCGTTGTCGACCGCGCTGGGCCACCATCCGGCCGTGTTCGACGCCACCTTCACCAGCCTGATCGCGGCCGGCGAGCACAGCGGCAAGATCGCCGAGGTGCTGCGCAACCTGTCGGAGAGCCTGAAGTGGCAGGACGAGCTGGCCGCGCACACCAAGAAGATCGTGATGTATCCGGCGATGGTGGCCGTCGTCGTCGGCGCGGTCACGTTCTTCCTGATGATCTACCTGGTGCCGCAGCTGACGCTTTTCATCCGCAACATGGGCGGCGCGCTGCCGCTGCACACCCGCGCGCTCATTTTCGTCTCCAACATCTTCATCGACTACTGGTACGTGCTGCTGCTCGCGCCGGTGGCGGCCACGCTCGGGCTGCGCCTGTGGCTGCGCAAGAGCGCGGCCGCGCGCCACGCCGCCGACGGCTACAAGCTGCGCCTGTGGCTGGTCGGGCCGGTGCTGCACAAGATCATCCTGGCGCGCTTCGCCACCTTTTTCGCGCTGATGTACGCCTCCGGCATCACCATCCTCGAATGCATCCGCCTGTCCGAGGGCATCGCCGGCAACCGCGTGGTGGCGGCCGGCCTGCAGCGCGCCGCGCGCCTGATCTCCGAGGGCCAGGGCGTCACCGCCGCCTTCGCCCAGGCCGGCGTCTTTCCGCCGCTGGTGATCCGCATGCTCAAGGTCGGCGAGGCGACCGGCGCGCTCGACCTGGCGCTGCGCAACGTCAGTTACTTCTACAACCGCGAGGTCAAGGAGCGGATCGAAAAAGTGCAGGCCATGATCGAACCGGCCATGACCGTCATCCTCGGCTTGCTGCTGGGCTGGATCATGCTGTCCGTGCTGGGGCCGATCTACGACACCATCGGCGCGATCAAGCTGTGAGGACCGCAGTGCGTCACTTCGCAATAACCTGGGGCGTTTATCTCCACGTAACGTTGAATCGTAGGGTGGGCACCGCTCTTGTGCCCACGCGGTGCGTGCGTCCGCGTGGGCACAAGAACGGTGCCCACCCTACAAACAGCTGTCCAAGGCTATCGAGAAGCTACGGGGAATCTGGCATCGCTGTCCGCGCAGGCACAAAGGCGGTGCCAACGGTGGCCCCGCCCCCCCTACGACACCAACGGCGCCATCAAGCTGTGAGGCCGCAGTGCTGCGCAAACACCTGCTCTATCTGACCAGCGACCACCTGTTCGCCTACCTCTGGCAGGCCGGCAGCCTGACGCCCGGCCCGGTGTTCGGCGCCGACGCCGCCGGCCTGCGCGCCTTCGCCCTCTGGCTGGCCGACGGCGACACGGCGCCGGCCTGCCTGCTGGCCGATCTGGTCGAGGAGGAATTCCAGCGCCAGTTGATGCCCCACGTGGGCGGACACGCCGGACGCCAGATGCGGCGCCGCCGCCTGCACCAGCTCTACCGCGACACGCCCTACCGCCACGCAAGCGTGCAGGGGCGCGCCAGCGGCGGCCGGCGCGACGACCGGGTGCTGTTTTGCGCGCTGACCAGCCCGGCCATCGTCAACCCGTGGGTCGCCGCGATCGAGCGACAGGGCGTGCCGCTCGAAGGGATCTACTCGGCCAGCCTGCTGAGCGGCGCGCTGATCCGCAAGCTGGCGCTGGCGCAGCCCCACCTGCTCTTGGTGACGCAGCAGGCGGGCGGGCTGCGCGAGAGCTACTTCGAGGCCGGCCAGCTCAAGTTCAGCCGGCTGTTGCAAACGGCCGGACACGACGGCATGGCGGCCGGCATCGCCGGCGAGACCGAGCGGACGCGCCAGTTCCTGGCCAGCATCCGGCTGCTCGAGCGCGGCGACCTGCTGCACACGGTGATCCTGGCGCCGGCCGCCGAGCTCGACGCGCTGCGCCCGCTG
>JACMLV010000854.1 GCA_014379395.1 Burkholderiaceae bacterium | reverse complement strand
CACCAGGATCACCTTGCGCCGCCCGGGGAAGACCAGGTCCGGCGTGCCCGGCAGGGCGCGCACGTGCAGCCGGTAGCGGTAACCGGCCGCGAACACGAGGCGCCGCACGATCCATTCTGGACTGGTGTCCTTGGAGCGTACGCGGGCCATGATCCGGCTCCGCTCGGCGGGCGCGACGGTGTCGGTCACGCCGATTTCCCCACTACGAATTTCATGCCGCCACTCATAACTTTGCCGAGCACTTTGCCCAAACGCCTTATCCGCCACGCCGTCCGCCAAGCCCGCCGTCGCTAATCCCGATGCTACAATCTTGCCCGCCGACATAACCCATAAGCCCGGCGGAGATATTTTCCGTCCATGATGAACAAGGCAAGGATTGGAACCTGTACATAAATCCAGTAAAATTCTGTGCGCTAAGCAACAACGCGGTGCCGCATGTAGGGTGGGCACGTTTTTTGTGCCCACGCCGACGCGCATCCGCGTGGGCACAAAAGCGTGCCCACCCTACGATTTGAGATTTTGGCCCTGATCTCGCATCTGCTCGCCGGCCCCGCATTACATGGAGCAACACGATCCGGGTCTCGGATCATCTCACAGTCATTCGGCGGCGGGCGCGCGCATCGCATCCGCCGCGCATCATTTTTTGGAAGAAACAAACGCCGTGACCACCCCCACCAATCGACATCTCGCGCGGGATGGCCACCATGACGCTTAGCTCGATCGAACTGTTCGCCGGCGCCGGCGGCCTCGCGCTCGGCTTCTCGTCGCACGCGGTCGACCATCGCGCCGTCGTCGAGTGGAACCGGTACGCCTGCGACACGCTGCGCAACAACAAGCGCAAGCTGATCGCGCCGGTCAGCCACTGGCCGGACGTGACGGAATGCGATGTGCGGCAGTACGGCTACGCGCAGTTCGCGGGACTCGACCTCGTCACCGGCGGCCCGCCCTGCCAGCCGTTCTCGATGGGCGGCAAGCATGGCGCCTTCCTCGACGAGCGCGACATGTTTCCGCAGGCGATACGCGCGGTGCGCGAGGTGCGTCCGCGCGCCTTCGTGTTCGAGAACGTGCGCGGCCTGACCCGCCCGGCCTTCAACGATTATTTCAACTACATCCTGCTGCAGTTCGAATTCCCCTCCCTGGCGGCCAAGCCGAGCGAGGAATGGCTCGATCACCTGGCCCGGTTGGAGCGGCACAAGGCCAAGGGCGGCCAGAGCGAATACATCGTCACCAGGAAGTTGGTGAACGCGGCCAACTACGGCGTGCCGCAAAAACGCATGCGGGTGTTCATCGTCGGTTTCCGCGCCGACGTCGAGCAGGATTGGAAATTCCCCGCCGAAACGCATAGCCACGACGCGCTGCTGTTGTCGCAGTGGGGGACGGGCGAGTATTGGGCGCGGCACAAGGTCGCCCCGCGCAACCGCCCGGCGCCGCCAGAGGGGCTGGAGGCCCGTCTGCGCGCGCTGGCGAAGGCGGACCCGGCGACGCTGGCGCTGCCGTGGCGGACCGTGCGCGACGCGATCTGCGACCTGCCCGATCCGGAGAAGCATCCCGAGCGGGAGCTGGTGCAGGCGCACCGATTCCAGCCGGGCGCGCGCGTCTACGCCGGCCACACCGGCAGCCCGCTCGACGAGCCGTCGAAGGCGCTCAAGGCGGGCGATCATGGCGTGCCGGGCGGCGAGAACATGCTGCGCCGGCCGGACGGCTCGGTGCGCTATTTCACGGTGCGCGAGTCGGCCCGCATCCAGACCTTCCCGGACGAGTACATCTTCGAGGGAACATGGGGCGAGAGCATGCGCCAGCTCGGCAACGCGGTGCCGGTGCGCTTGGCCGCTGTCGTCGCCGGCAGCGTGTGCGAGCAGTTGCGGAAAGCGTGATCGGGGCGGTGCCCGCTTTGGGAGCCGTTGGCCGGGCCGTTACGGCGCCGGTTCGGTTGGCAGCAGCTCGACGCCGTATCGGTAATGCTTGCCGGTCTCGTAGAGCACCATGCCATAGCTGATGATCGCGCCCTTCCATCCGGCACCGAGCAGCGTCACGGCGCCCTGGAGCAGGCTGCGCGCGTCGTGGCCGACGCCGGCCAGCGGGACTTGGCGCGGCAGCGCCTCGTCGGGCACGTCGTAGCGGAACACGTACGGCAACTGTGCCTTCATCTGCGCCAGCATGGCGCCCAGCGTGATCGCGCCATCCCCGTCCATTTCCAGCTCGACGCCGAAGTTGTCGATGATCGGATAGGCCTGGTCGAACCAGCCGGGCTTGGTGGTGTCGCGCTCCTGCCCCGGGTCCTTCGGGCCGAATCCCCGGCCGTTCCACATCTCGGCGTGGCGCTTCTTGAACATGGCGATCAGGATGTTCTCGTTGGCCGCCGTGCTCATGCTTTTGTCGAGCAGCAGCGCCTTGTAGCCAATCCGGTCGGCGACGATGTTTTGGCGTCCCGACAATTTCTCCCAATGCTGGAACAGGCGCGCGCTGACGTTGTTCGCCTTGCCCAGGTACACCGGCTCGCCGTCGTAATGCAACACATAGACGCCCTGGCGCGACTCGTTCTCGTCTTGATACTCGCTCAGTCCGCGCAGCGCGCCGGCGTCCAGCAGCGACTCGTCCATCGCCTCCAGCGTCTCCTTGAGCTGGGCCGACACCGTCGTCAGGAAGTCGAATACGTAAAGTGATTGCAAGGGAGGCGGCCT
>JACMLV010000853.1 GCA_014379395.1 Burkholderiaceae bacterium | reverse complement strand
GGTGGCGTTCGCCGGCGTCGAGGTGGGCGACTGGGTGGACCCGACCGGCGAAGCGCGCGACGTGGCGCTGCGCCTGCACCCGGACGACCGCGCCGGCGCCGAGCATATCGGGCGCCTGCCGATCGCCGCGGGCAACGGCAACCAGATGGTGCCGCTCGAGCAGATCGCGACGATCACGATGGGCAAGGGGCCGGCCGGGATCGAGCACAGCAACGGCAAGCGCACGGTGGCGGTGTCGGCCAACGCGCAGGGGCGCTCTAACGGCGAGGTGACGGCCGACGCGATGGCGCTGGCCAAGGCGATCGATTTTCCGCCCGGTTACGGGCTGGCGCTGGGCGGCGCCGGGCAGGACCAGAAGGAGTTGTTCACCGAGATGTTCATCGCGCTAGTGATGGGCATCGGCCTGATGTACCTGATCCTGGTGGTGCAGTTCGGCTCGTTCACGGCGCCGGTGGCGGTGATGCTGTCCTTGCCGCTCAGCCTGATCGGCGTGGTGCTGGCGCTGCTGGCGTCGGGCAACACGCTGAACCTGATGAGTTTCATCGGCATCATCATGCTGATGGGCCTGGTGGCCAAGAACGCCATCCTGCTGCTCGACGCGGCGCGCAAGCGCGAGGCCGAGGGCTACGCCCGCGAGGAGGCCTTGATGCACGCCGGGCGCCTGCGCCTGCGGCCGATCCTGATGACGACCTTCGCGCTGATCGCCGGCATGTTCCCGGTGGCGCTGGGCCTGGGCGAGGGCGGCGAGTTCTATCGCCCGCTGGCCATCGCCATCATCGGCGGCACCATCACCTCGACCATTTTGACCTTGCTGGTGGTGCCGACCTTCTACGACAGCATCGAGATCGCGCGCGACGGCGCGCTCGCCAAATACCAAAGCCGCGCCGCGCGCTCGAATGTGGCGCTGGCTTTCCTGCTGACCTTGCTTGAGGCCTTGCTGGCCCGGCTGCTCAAGCGCGCCACCGCGCGCGGCGGCGCGCGATCGCCTCCGGCGAGCGCGCCTTGAGCTGAAAGCTTGCCCGGCCAATATGGCCGGGGGGAAGGAGGGGAAGAGGAACTCTTAGGGCGGCAAACGTGGCTGGCTGGCGTGGGCGCGCTTTGCTTTTGCGCCCACGCCGTGCGCGTCCGCCGGGACGCAAAAGCGCCCCGGCGGCCCCGCCCCGACAATTTTTGCCGCCGCATCCCTTAACTGAACGGCATTGGCATCCGGCCTGGTTTCCGGCGCGTCAAGACGGCGCGTCAAGACGGCGCGTCAAGAACCCGTTGCCGCCGGTTTGGCTGGCGCGACCTTCGCCAGCCCGTTGCGCGCCTTACCGCGTCCCACTGCCGGTGCCGCTCTTGCTGCCCTGCTCTGTGGTAGTGGTGGTGGTGGTGCTACTACCCGGCGTGGTGGTTGTGGTGCTGCCGCCCGGCGTGGTCGTGGTGGTGTCGGATGACGTAGCGCCCGGCGTGGTGGTCGTGCTGGTGCTGCCGCTGCCGGTGGTGCCCATGTCGCTGGTGCCGGTGCCAGTGCCGCCCGATGTGCTGCCCGACGTGCCGCTGGTGCCGGTCGTGTCGGTCGTGCTGCCGGGCGTGGCGGACTGGGTGGTGGTGGTCGTGCTGCCGGGGGTGGCGGACTGGGTGGTGGTCGTGGAGCTGGTGCCGCTGGAGTCGGTGCCGGCCTGCTCGTCCGGCGTCTTGCGGCAGGCGCCCAGCATAGCGCTCATCAGTGCCGCTGCCAGGATGACTTTTGAGGTTTTCGATATTTCTATCATGATCCTTCCTTTCTTCAGTGAGTGGCTCTTGCTATCGCCGGGGGTGGAAAAACTTGAAACAGGAACCGATTCGATTCACGGTGCCATTCACGGAGTGCGCTCGTCGGACTCGTCGCCGGTGGTGTCGTGCTCGCCCACCGGCGAGATGCCGATCGCTTCCTCATACCAGCTCTGCACCATCAACAGGTGGCCGCGCTCCTCGTCTAACGCGATGGTGAAGTCGTTGATCATCTCCGACTGCTCGTGTTCCTCGGCCAGCGCGATGAGCGCCTCCCAGCCGGCCTGGTCGGCCAGCTCGGCCGTCAGGATCGCGTGCAGCGACTGGGCGATGGTGGTGCGCGGGTCGGTCACCACTTGCACCAGCCCCATCGACTCGACCCCGGCCAGGTCCGCGCTCGGCGTTTGCGAGGTGGCGTCGCCGCCCATCGCTTCGATCGCCCGCGCCACCGTCAGGAAGTGGCGCGCCTCGTCGTCGCGGATTTCCCGCAGGTCCTCGACGCCCATGCTGAGCGTGCCGTCGAGCATGGCCTCGCACTTGGTGATCAAGGCGTCATAGAGGCGGGTGCCGGTGCGTTCGAAGGCGAGGCGCTCGCCGAGCTTGTCGAGCAGGATGTGCGGCCGGTCGCCCTTGAGCATCGACAGCCCCGTTTGCACGGCGCCCGTGACGGTGGCCGGCAGCGGCACCGAGCCGAGCGTGTCGGCGCTGACGATGTAGTCGTTGCGCAAATTGGCGATGCCCGAATCGTCGAAATAGGCGTCCGGCGCGCCGCCCTCGAAGTTTTGCATGGCGCGGCTGTCGAACGGCGACATCTGGATGCCGGTGCGGTTCAAGCCCACGTGTTCTGTCTGTTGAGTCATCTCGCTTTCCTTCCCAATGGAGCGGCCGCCCGCCCGGGCGCGGCCGATGCCCGCTGATGAATGCTGGTTAATCGACGGCGATGCTGGTGCGGTTCAATTCCGTGCCCGGCACCCAGGCGTAGCCGGCCGCCACCGACTCGCTGGGCGAGCCGTCGCGGTTGATGAAGTCGCGGTAGGCGCGCGACTGGGCGCCCTCCTGCTGCTTGTCGACGAACAGGGTGCCGTTGGCGCGCAGGTCGACCTCCTGGCTCAGCACCTGGCGCACGAACTCGCGGTGGCTCTTGAAGTCGATCGGCTCGGGCAGCGCCGGCGGCACGATCTCGGCCGGGTCGCGTTTCTCGTATTGCTTGAACAAGTCGCTGACGGCGTGGAAATGGCCCAGCTCGTAATCGAGGAAGCGCTCCCAGATCGCCTTGACGTGCTCGTTGGTCTCCTGCTGCAGGCAGCCGTAGTAGTTGTAGACCTCGTTGGCCTCGTGCAGCAGCCATTGCTCGAGCCAGGTTTCCGACGGGTCCAGGATGGACGAATACTGGGTCACGTGCTGCTCCTCGATCGAGGCGATCTCGGCGTAGAGCTGGCGCGCGACCGGATCGGAGAACTGCGGTCCGACGTTCATGTAGTAGTCGTGGGTCTGGTATTCGGCGCCGGCGATGGTGAGCGCGTGCAGCTTGGTCAAAGGCTGGGCCTTGGCGCGGTCGTAGGGCGCGCGCACGTCGTCCCGCGGCGAGCGGTGCTCTTGCACGGTGGGGCGCCCGGGCAGGATGTCGGTGTAGCTTTGCAAGATGTTGTTGGCATCCTTGCCCTCGAGCCGGTCGAGCAGGGCGGCGTAGCGGTACAGGTGGTCGAAATCCTCCAGCAGGCCGAAGCGGTAGACCTGGGCCAGGTAGGGATCGGGTTCGCGCTGGGCCACGGCGGCCGTCACCTCGATCGCGACCTGCTCGTAGGCGATGGTCGTCTCCAGCACCGAATGGTCGGCGCCGAGCAGCCAGTTGATCATCGTCGCCTGGTGCTGCTCGCTGCGCCGGATACGCGCCAGCGGCAGGCGCAGCGCGCCGTTCATGCGCGCGGCCATGTGCTGGAAGCGGATCGATTCGTTCTCGACGCCGTTCATCAGGATCACCCGCACGCGGGTGAAGGCATCGTCGTCGAGTTTGCTGATCGGGCTTTGCACCAGCTCGCGCCAGGTGAAGCGCTGCTGTTCCAGCGGGCTGCCCTTCGAGTCATATAAATTGAAAGCCATGACGGCACTCCTTCCAATGGATGTTGCGTCGGCCGCTCGACGTTCGGCGCCACGGCCCGCATTACGTCGGGAAATACCGGTCTCCGGCTGATTTCAGCCCCATCCCGAATCGCAAAAATTAGACTGGAAGGTGGCGCCGCCGTTTCAGATTTTTTGGAAATCGGCCCGGTTTCGCTCTGGCTTGGCCGCAATCGTTGATCTGGCGCAGGAAGGGCGCATAAAGTCTTGCGTGATAACAAGGTGGCGCGGCAAAAGCGTCCGTCAGCCGGGCCCGAGCGCGCGCAGCAGGGCCGGGATTTCGGCCGTTTGCTACGCCTTGGGCGCGAGCGGCATGTCGGGCTGCGCCGTGACCGGGGCGCCGGCCTGTTCCAGCGGCGCGACGAAATTGCTCAGTTCGAGCACCAGCTTGCCGTTGTGGCCGGCGGCCGGGTCGAAGCGGTAGGCCGTCACGCCGCAGTTGGGCACGTCGGCCGCGCGGTCGATGGCCAGGATGCTGTCCTCGTCGTGGCGTTCGATCAGATAGCGCAGGCAGTTGACGATCACCTGATGGGCGACGATCAGCACGCGCTCGCCGCGGTACTCGCGCACGACCGTGTCGAGCAGGCTGCGCAGGCGCAGGATCACGTCGCACCAGCTCTCGCCGCCGGGCGGGCGGAAGTAGAACTTGCCCACATGCTGGCGCTGCTCGGACAGCTCGGGATATTTCTGGGCGATGCCGCGCGGCGTCAGGCGGTCGAGAATGCCGAACTCCTTTTCGCGCAGGCGCTCGTCGGCCACCACCGCGACCAGATTGTCCTGGACGATGCGCGCCAGCGTCGCCTGGGCCGTGCCGCGCGCGCGCAGATAGGGCGAGAACAGCAGCACGTTCGGTTGCCGCTCGGGGGGCAGGGCGGCGAACCAGTCGGCCAGCGCCGCCGCCTGGCGCACGCCCAGGTCCGACAGCGGGGTGTCGACGTCGCGCGTGGCGACGGCGATGCGCAATTGCTGGCGCGCCTCGGCGTCGTCGCGCGCGACATTGCCGGCGCTTTGCCCGTGTCGCACCACCCATAACTGCTGAGGCCATTTTTGTTCCATCGCCGCCTCGCCTGTCG
>JACMLV010000852.1 GCA_014379395.1 Burkholderiaceae bacterium | reverse complement strand
GCGCGAGATCGAGCGCGACGCCCTGCGGGCGCGGCTGCGAAGCCACACCGGCAGCCGCGCCGAGCTGGCCGCGCAACTGGGCATCAGCGAACGCTCGCTGTACCGCAAGCTGCGCAGCCTCGACCGGCCCGACTGAGGGCGGGCGCCCCGGGCCGGATCAAATCGATGAATCGGCAATTGGCGTCGTGCGTCAGCCGGTGGCGGGCCGGCTTCTGATAGCGTTGATCGGGAGGTTTTCCGATAAATTTCCGATCAGGAGGCAAACATGGCCCAGCTCAACGGCAATGGCAAAGGCGACGGCGACGGCGCCAGCCGGACTTTCGACGCCCGGCGCGACACGATGGATTTCCGCGACCGCATGTATATTCCGACCCTGATCGAGATGCCGACCCACGTCGAGCTGGACGAGTACCTGGCTTTCAATGTGCCGCTGCTCGACCAGGGCGCGGAGGGCGCCTGCACCGGCTTCGGGCTGGCCACGGTGGCCAACTACCTGCTGTTGCGGCGCCGCATCGAACCGGACGCGATGCCGGTCAGCGCGCGCATGTTCTACGAGCTGGCGCGGCGCTATGACGAATGGCCGGGCGAGGATTATTCGGGTTCCAGCGCGCGCGGCGCGATGAAGGGCTGGAACAAGCACGGCGTGTGCGCCGAGGCCGACTACCCGTACCACCTCTCGGCCAAGAACAAGCAGGGCTTGAACGAGGCCCGCATCGCGGCGGCCAAGCGGCGCCCGCTGGGCGCCTACTTCCGCGTCAACCACAAGGACCTGATCGCGATGCACTCGGCCATCTCCGAGGTCGGCGTGCTGTACGCCACCGCCGCCGTGCACGAGGGCTGGCGGCAGGTCGGCGCGGACGGCGAGATCGTCCCGCGGCCGGGCGTCATCGGCGGCCACGCCTTCGCCATCGTGGCCTACGACGGCGCCGGCTTCTGGCTGCAAAACTCGTGGGGCGGGGACTGGGGCAAGGGCGGCATGGCCCACCTCAGCTACGACGACTGGCTCGCGAACGGCAGCGACGTCTGGGTGGCCCGCCTGGGCGCGCCGGTCACGCTGAACCGCCCGCTCTCGTTCGCCGTCGCCCACGCGGCCATCTCGGGCCAGTCGAGCGCCTACACCTACGCCGACCTGCGCCCGCACCTGGTCAGCATCGGCAACGAGGGCAAGCTCAAGCCGGGCGGCGACTACGGCACCACCGCGCGCGAAGTGATGCAGATCTTCGAGGACGACTTTCCGCGCCTGATGCACAACGTCGAAAAGAAAAAGCTGCTGCTGTACGCGCACGGCGGCCTGGTCAGCGAGGAGGCCGCCGTGCAGCGCGTGGCCGAGTACCGGCCGGCGCTGCTCGAGGCCGGCATCTATCCGCTCGCCCTCATCTGGCACAGCGACTTCTGGAGCACCGTCACCGACGTCTTGCGGGACGCGGTGCGGCGGCGCCGCCGGGAGGGCGCGTTGGACGCCGCCACCGACTTCCTGCTCGACCGCCTCGACGACGCGGTCGAACCGCTGGCGCGCACCCACGGCGGCAAGACCATGTGGGATGAAATGAAGGAGAACGCGCTCGGCGCGAGCCGGCCCGGCGGCGCGCTGCGGCTGGTGCTCGACCAGCTCGTCAAATTGAAGCGCACCTATCCCGAGCTGGAAATCCACCTGGTCGGCCACAGCGCCGGCGCCATCCTGCACGCGCCGCTGGTGCAACTGATGACGAGCGAGAGAAAGCGCCTGCGCGACGGGCCGATGAAGGGCCAGGCCGGCTACGGCATGCAACTGGCCTCCTGCACGCTATGGGC
>JACMLV010000851.1 GCA_014379395.1 Burkholderiaceae bacterium | reverse complement strand
GCCGTCGGGCTGACGCTGACGCGCGAACTATTCGCCGCGCTGACCGCCGACCTGGTCGCGCGCACCTTAAAACCGATGCGGATCGCGCTGCGCGATGCCGGCTTGGCTATCGCGGACGTGCAAGGCGTGGTGCTGGTCGGCGGCTCGACCCGCATGCCGCAGGTGCGCGCCGCCGTGGCCGGCTTTTTCAAGCGCGAGCCGCTGACCGACCTCGACCCGGACCAGGTGGTGGCGATCGGCGCGGCGATGCAGGCCAACGTCCTGGCCGGCAACAGCAAGACCGACGGCTGGCTGCTGCTCGACGTCAGCCCGCTGTCCTTGGGGCTGGAAACCATCGGCGGCCTGGTCGAGAAAATCATCCCGCGCAACTCCACCATTCCCGTGGCGCGGGCGCAGGACTTCACCACCTTCAAGGACGGCCAGACGGCGATGAGCGTGCACGTGCTGCAGGGCGAGCGCGAGCTGGTGTCGGACTGCCGCTCGCTGGCGCGCTTCGAGCTGCGCGGCATCCCGCCGATGGTGGCCGGGGCGGCGCGCATCCGCGTCACCTTCCAGATCGACGCCGACGGCCTGCTGAGCGTGTCGGCGCGCGAACAGAGCACCGGCATCGAGGCGGCCGTGATGGTCAAGCCGTCCTACGGGCTGGACGACTCGCGCATCGCCTCCATGTTGGAAGACAGCTACAAGCTGGCCGGCGCCGACATGAAGATGCGCATGCTGCGCGAGGCGCAGGTGAGCGCGCGCCAGCTGATCGACGCCACCGAGGCGGCGCTGGCCGACGCCGGCGAAGCGCTGCTGTCGCCGCCGGAGCGCATGCTGGTCACCAGCCACATCTACATGCTGGCCGACATCATCGAAACCGGCTCCGAGGCCAGCGACGAGAACATCGCCGCGCTCAAAAGCGCGACCGAGTCGCTCAACGACGCGACTCAGGAATTCGCCGCGCGGCGCATGAACGCGAGCGTGCAGCGCGCCCTGTCGGGCCACCGCATCGACCAGATCGCCGACCAACTTTCCCAGCCCTGAGCCATGCCGACCATCACCATCGCGCCCCACCCGCTGTGCCCGGACGGCGCCAGCTTCGAGGCGCGCAGCGGCGCCTTCCTGTGCGACGCGCTGCTGCGCAACGGCATCGCGCTCGAGCACGCGTGCGAGAAATCGTGCGCCTGCTCGACCTGCCACGTCATCATCCGCGAGGGCTTCGATTCGCTCGACGCGGCCAGCGACGACGAGGAGGACCAGCTCGACCGCGCCTGGGGCTTGCAGCCGCAGTCGCGCCTGGCCTGCCAAGTGGTGCTGCGCCAGGCCGACCTGGCGCTCGAACTGCCGCGCTACACCGTCAACCTGGCGCGCGAGAATGGCTGAATAGGCGGCTGCCCGCCCTCCCCGGTGCCGCACTACGCAATGGCCCGTCGGCCAGATAGGTGTAGCATCTCAAGACAGCGGGAGGACAAGACATGACCGACGAGACGCAAGAAAAACTTGAGGGATTCATCGTCGAGGTGCGCGGGGAGCTGCGCACGATCGAT
>JACMLV010000850.1 GCA_014379395.1 Burkholderiaceae bacterium | reverse complement strand
TCGCGCAGCGGAACGTCGAGCGGCAGATCGAATGTGGGCTGCGGCGCATTGGCTGGCTGCGGCAGGCTGCGCTCCACAACTTCCAACGCAATCAGATCATTCAGTGCGCTCTGCGCGAGAGAGCGCACGCAAGCTTGTAGCTGCAGCAGATTTCCGGGCCAGTCATAATTGCGCAGTGCGTTCAACGCCGCGGTGGAAAATTCTCGCGCCGGGATTTCCTTCGCTTCTATCATCTGCGACAACACGAGATTTGCCAGATCCGGAATATCCTCGCGATGCTCGCGCAGACTCGGAATGTGGATCGCCGTGCCCGCCAGTGCAGCGTAGAGCCGAGGGTCGAAACCGCCCGCGGCAACAATGTCAGGAAGCTGACGCGTCCCACCGACGATAACGCGCGCGTTGTAGCGATCGAGCTTTGACAACAAAAGCAGCAGGCCCCGCTGCTCGATGCGATTGAGCTCGGCGACTTCATGCACGAAGAGTGTGCCTTCGCGTGCTTGCTCTACGAGGTCGAGCGGCGCTTCAGCAAGATGGTTATTCGATTCCAGGCTCACCCACGGCGTGTTGCGAGGATGCAGAAAGCGCGCGCAAAGCTCGATGCCGCAGCCTGGCTCGGCCACCAACAGCACGGGGGTGCGTAAGTTGACGATGTGTTCAAGACGCTGTTTTAACTCAGCGATAATCGGCGCGCGCCCCAACTCTGCCAATGAAAAACTCGCCTGCGGCTGCTCGCCGCCGTGCTTTAAGGCGCGCCCCACTGTGGCGAGCAGCTTTTGCAGCGCGATCGGCTTTTCCAGGAAGTTGAGCGCGCCGATCCGGGTCGCCTCGACCGCCGTGTCGATGGTCGCGTGGCCCGACATCATGATCACCGGCATGGTCAGCAGGCCGTCGCGCTGCCACTCCTTGAGCAGGGTGACGCCGTCCGTGTCGGGCATCCAGATGTCGAGCAAAACCAGGTCGGGCGCGCCGACGGCGCGCGCCTCGCGCGCCTGCTGCGCGTTTTCGGCCAGCTGGACCGCGTGCCCCTCGTCGCCCAGAATTTCCGAGAGCAGCTCGCGGATTCCCATTTCATCGTCGACCACCAGAATGTTTGCCATCTGTTTCTTGCCTTCCACATATGCCGCCGGCCCCCTTCAAACGGGGGGCCGCGGCAAGCATGATTTTATTAGTGTTTCAAACGTAAAGCCATCGCGTTAAGCCACCTTAACAGGGGCTAACTTTAACAGCAAGATGACCACCGACGCGCCACCGCCGTCGACCCGGTTTTCGATATCGATCCGACCGCCGTGCTCGTCGATGATTTTCTTCACCATCGCCAGCCCCAGCCCGGTGCCGCGCGTCTTCGAGGTGACGTACGGCTCGAAGGCGCGGCTGAGCACCTTGGGCGCGAAACCGGGGCCGTTGTCGCTGACGGCCAGGCGCACCGCCGTGTCGACCGCGCCGTCGGCACCGCGATAATGGATCGCTTCGGTCGTCACGTCAATGCGCGGCGCGGCGGCGTCGGTGCGCTCGGCCATCGCGTCCTGCGCGTTTTGCAACAGGTTATGGATCACCTGGCGCAACTGGGTCGCGTCGCCCAGCACCAGGGGCAGCGCCGCGCCCAGGTCGGCGCGGATGATGTCGTCGCCGCCGCCCAGGTACAGGTGCAAGATCTCCTCGACCAGCGCGTTCAGGTTCAGCGGTTCGAGCTGGGCCGGCGGCGTCTTGGCGTAGTCGCGGAAGTCGTCGACCATGCGCTTCATGGCAGCGACCTGGTTGACGATGGTGGCGGTGCTGCGCCGCAAGAGCTCGGCGTCGCCGGCCGCCAGCTTGCCCTCCAGCTTCATCTGCAGGCGCTCGGCCGAGAGCTGGATCGGCGTCAGCGGATTTTTGATCTCGTGCGCCAGGCGCCGCGCGACCTCGCCCCAGGCGATCGAACGCTGGGCCGAGATCACGTCCGAGATGTCGTCGAACACGACGATGTAGCCGTGCCCGGATTCGAGCGGCAGGCGCGAGCCGCGCGCCAGCAGCGTGATGTCGTGGTCCTCGCCGCTGCCGGCGCGGCGCGGCACCTCGATCTGGCGCTGCCAGTGCTGGCTCTGGCC
>JACMLV010000849.1 GCA_014379395.1 Burkholderiaceae bacterium | reverse complement strand
GCGCAGCCGCGGCCCGGTACCGAAGATCCACGGCGACGGCGACGCGCTGCGCCAGGTGCTGCACAATCTCGTGCTCAACGCCCTCGACGCCACCAGCGGCATGACCGAGCCGGCCCCGTCGGTGGAAATCCTGCTATCGGTGCGCCACCGCGGGCTGCTGCGCGGCGACGCGGTCGCTATCGACGTCCGCGACAACGGACCGGGCCTGTCGGCACGCACCATGACCAACCTGTTCGTACCCTTCCACACCACCAAGAGCGGCGGCACCGGGCTCGGCTTGCCGATCAGTCAGCGCATCGTGGAGAATCACCAGGGCGTCATCGAGGTGGCCAACAACACCGAGCTCGGTGCGCGCTTCACCGTGCTCCTGCCCGCGCGCGAGGAGCTCTCGCCGCCCGCCGTCGCTGCCGAGCCCAGCTCGCCGCCACCATCATCCGCCCCGCAAACCGTCCAGTCACCCGCGACGCCCCCGGCCGAGGTACGCAGCACGTGAGCAGCCATCGCCCCCGCATCCTGCTCGTCGACGACGAGCCCAACCTCCGCAAGGTGCTCGGAGCACTGCTCCACCAAGAAGGCTTCGAGGTCCACGCCGAGGCCGATGGCGAAGCCGCGCTCGCGCGCGTGCACGCCTCCCCGTCGGGCACCTTCGACGCGGTGATCACCGACCTGCGCATGCCCAAGCTCGACGGCATCGGTCTGCTGCGCGCGCTGGTGCGCGAGGACCACGAGCTGCCGGTGGTGCTGCTCACCGCCCACGGCACCGTCGACTCCGCGGTCGAGGCGGTGAAGCTCGGCGCGTTCGACTACCTCGAGAAGCCGTTCGATCGCGATCAGATCCGTGCGGTGATGCAGCGCGCCGTCGCGACGCGAGCGGGCATGGCCGCAGCGGCCGGGACGCCGGACGCGTTGTCGAACGCGCCGCCGAACACGCCGCAAAACGTGGTGCGCCCGGAAATGCTCAAGCTGCTCGACCTGGCCGCGATCCGCGATTGGATGCAGGCGCGCGACTACGCGCAGGTGCGCAGCCGCATCGAGCAGGCCGCCGCGCTGCCGGAGCCGAGCGATTACGAGCGCTATGTGCTGAACCGCATGCGCATCGCCCTGGCCCTGGCCAGCGGCGACAGCGCGATGGCGATCCCGGCCCTCCAGGCGGTGCTGGAATCGGGCCGCGGCGCGCCCGCCGAGCGCGCCGGCTTCATCGAGGCCTTGGCCAGCTTCCACTACAACGCCAAGGACTACCCGCGGGCGATCCGCTGGTTCGCCCAGTACCACAAGGAAACCGGGGATGGCGCCAAGCTGCGCCCCTACCTGATCCGCGCCTACTATTTCAACAATGACTTCGCCGCCGCCAGGCAGGCCCTGCTCGACGATTTGCGGGCCGACGAGCAGAGCGGGCGGCAGCCAAGCGTCGACCAGTTGCAGTTGCTGGCGAACTGCGGCGCCAAGGCCGGCGACGTCGCCGCCTATGAGCTGGCGCTGGAAAAGCTGGTGCGCCACCACCCGTCCGACCAATACTGGGCCGCGCTGCTGGACCGGGTCGCCGGCCCCGACGGCGCGCCGGGCAACATCGAGCTCGAAGTGCGGCGCCTGGAACGCGCGGCGCTGGCCGTCATGACGCGCGAAAAAACGCTGAGGCTGGCGCAACTGGCGCTGCAGGCCGGCTTTCCGGCCGAGGCCAGGCAAGCGCTCGAGGCCGCCTACGCCGCCGGCGTGCTGGGC
>JACMLV010000848.1 GCA_014379395.1 Burkholderiaceae bacterium | reverse complement strand
GAGGCCCTGCTGCGCTCGTGCCGGCTGGCGCGCGCCGGCGGCGCCGGGCTGATCGCGCTGGCGCCGTCCGGCAGCGCGCTGGCGCAACTGGCCACGCTGACGATCCCGATCGACCTGGTCGCCAACAGCGACCAGACCAGCCCGATCTCGGCGCGCCTGGCCTACCTGGTCGTGATCGACGTGCTGGCGCTCGGCCTGGCCCTGCGCGCCAAGATGCAAGCGGCGCAGGCCGACCCGCGCCTCGGTTCCCTCATCGCTTAATAAAGCAACATGGTTGGCGCAGCGGATTGGTTACAATAGCCGCCACTTCCACCCCAACTTCTACGCGCCATGAATCAACTCGAACAGCTCAAGCAATTCACCACCGTGGTGGCCGACACCGGCGACTTCCAGTCGATCAAGGCCTACACGCCGCGCGACGCCACCACCAACCCGTCGCTGATCCTCAAAGCGGTGCAAAAGGCCGAATACCAGCCGCTGCTCGAACAGGCCGTGCGCGCCAATCCGGGCGCGTCCACCGGCGCCATCATCGACCACCTCCTGATCGCCTTCGGCGTCGAAATCCTGAAACTCATTCCGGGGCGCGTCTCGACCGAAGTCGACGCCGCCCTCTCGTTCGACACCGAGGCCACAGTGGCCAAGGGCCGCGCCCTGATCGCCCTCTACGAGCAGGCCGGCGTCGCGCGCGAGCGCGTCCTGATCAAGATCGCCGCCACCTGGGAAGGCATCCGCGCCGCCGAGATCCTCGAGCGCGACGGCATCCGCTGCAACATGACGCTGCTGTTCTCGCTGTGCCAGGCGGTCGCCTGCGCCGAGGCCGGCGCGCAGCTGATCTCGCCCTTCGTCGGCCGCATCTACGACTGGCACAAGCAAAAGAGCGGCGTCGAGCCGGTCGGCGCCGACGATCCTGGCGTGCAGTCGGTGCGGCGCATCTATAACTACTACCGCAAGTTCGGCTACAAAACCGAGGTGATGGGCGCGAGCTTCCGCAACGTCTCGCAGATCGTCGAACTGGCCGGCTGCGACCTGCTCACCATCAGCCCGGACCTGCTGCAAAAGCTGGCCGACAGCGACGCGCCGCTGACGCGCAAGCTGAGCGCCGAGGCGGCGCAGGCGGCCGAGCTCGACCGCGTCGCGCTCGACGAGAAGGCCTTCCGCTTCATGCTCAACGACGACGCGATGGCGACCGAGAAGCTGGCCGAAGGCATCCGCGCCTTCTGCGCCGACACCGCCAAGCTGCAACAAATGGTGGCCGCGCTGCGCTAAGCGCGCCACAGCGCGGCGTTACGGCCCGATACCAGCCGTAACGCCGCGAGGAAGCCAGCGGGAAATCAACATCAAGGAAGCGCTTGGCGAGGTTATTCTGCATCCGGAATAACGACATGCGCCTCTTCCCATCGATCAATCAGATCCATTACGATTTCCAGGAGCGAGAACAAGGGATGGTCCTCGTCATCGCCCACTTCGTCGGACAAACTGTCTGCCAGCGCGTGCAAACGCGAAAAATCAGCCTCATTTCGAATCGGACGCAACAGGACGTAACCCTGTAGCGTCGTCCAGGCTTGAGTAAGCTCGGGCATGACACTCGATTGGTTTATTCCTTTCATTTCACGCCTTTCATTTCCCTCTATTTCCCCCCAAGACGCCCGGCGCGCCATAAATTGCATGCTTGGCACCTCAGCGCTCGCGCTGTATTACAATGTTTTCCGGCCGCGCATTGCGAATAAGCCAAGTTTAAGAAGATTTTACGTTTGGCCTTCCCCCTTTTCCACGAGACCCCCATGCGCTCAGCTTTCGGCTCCACCTCCGCCCTCGTCTTGACCCTGACCGCAGGCTTGGCCGCGACCCTGGCCGGCTGCGGCGACAAGGCCGGCGGCGGCGCGG
>JACMLV010000101.1 GCA_014379395.1 Burkholderiaceae bacterium | reverse complement strand
GCCACGGCCTTGCCGCCGACCGAGTTTTCCAGCGCGCTCGCGCAGCGGCTGGGCGGCAACTTCAAGCTGACGCCGCTGGCCGAGCGCCCCGCAGCGTGCGAGCAGCGCCGCCCGCGCGAGCGGGTGTTCGGCCCCAGCCATTGGAGCGGGGCCTGCGAGAGCATGAACGTGCGCATGCAGGACGGCCAGTTGCTGCGCCTGTCCGTGTTGCCGCCGCGTCCGCCGCCCGGGCACGCCAACATCGAATTGACCACGCTGCTGCCTTTCCTGATCAGCATCGCCTTCCTGGCCTACCTCGTCACGCGCATGACGATGCGCCCGCTCAAGCAGCTGGCGCAGGCCGCCAAGAATCTGGGCCACGACATCAACCATCCGCCGCTGGCCCTGGCCGGCGCCAGCGAAATCCGCCAGGCCGGCGCCGCCTTCAACGCCATGCAGGCGCGCATCCGCCAGCACATCTTCCAGCGCACCCAGATGCTGGCGGCCATCACGCACGACTTGCAAACGCCGCTGACCCGGCTGCGGCTGCGGCTTGAAAAAGTGGCCGACGCCGAGTTGCGGGACAAGCTGATCGGCGATCTGTCGGCCATGCAGGGCATGGTCAGGGAAGGGCTGGAGCTGGCGCGCAGCATGGACAGCGCCGAGGCGATGCAGCCGCTCGATCTCGATTCCTTGCTCGACAGCGTGTGCGCCGACGCGCTCGACGCCGGCCAGCAGGTCGAACTGCGCGGGCAAACCGGCGTGACCCTGCTGGGCCGCCCGCTCTCGTTGCGGCGGGCGCTGGTGAATCTGGTCGACAACGCCGTCAAGTACGGCCAGCGGGCCGAGGTGACGGTCGAGCGGGAGGGCGGCGCGGCGCGGGTGCGCGTCCGCGACCACGGGCCCGGCATCGCGCAAGAGGAGCTGGCCAAGGTGTTCGAACCGTTTTACCGGATCGAGGGCTCGCGCTCGCGCGAGTCGGGCGGCACCGGCCTCGGCCTGACGATTGCGCGCAACATCGCCGAGCAGCATGGCGCGACGATCGCGCTGGCCAACCATCCCGACGGCGGGCTGGAGGTGACCCTGGTGCTGCCCGCATACCAGGCGGGAAAATAGCGCCCGGCGCAGGGGAACCCCGGGCGACGGACACCGCCGCGGCGCGGCGATCATGCGACAATGTCGCGCCCGTAATAATAATTAACCAAATCGATTTCCCGCCGCGCAGGCGGGACCGCAGAATGAAAAAGACTAGCCTTGGCATCATCGTGGGCGCGGCCGTTTGCATCGCCGCCGGCGCCTGGTATTTCACGCATCCGGCCGAGGCGCCGGCGCTGGCGCGGGGGAAGGGGAACGGCAAGGCCGGCGGCCAGGCGCCGGTGGTGGTCAACGTCGTCACGCCCAAGCGCCAGGACGTGCCGGTGCTGCTGAAGGCGAACGGCAGCGTGACCCCGGTCAGCAGCGTCGACCTGCATCCGCAAACGACCAGCACCATCGCCACCGTGCATATCCGCGAAGGCCAGTTCGTCAAGGCGGGCGAGCTGATGTTCTCGCTCGACGCGCGCGCCGCCGGCGCCGCCGTCGACAAGGCCCGCGCCCAGCTGATGCGCGACCAGGCCGCGCTGGCCGACCTCGAACGCCAGCAGCGCCGCGCGGTGGAACTGCTGAGTAAAAATTTCATCGCCCAGGGCGCGCTCGACACCTTGAGCAGCCAGGTCGAATCGGCCCGGGCGCTGTTGTCGGCCGACCAGGCCGCGCTGCGCTCGGCCCAGGTCGACGCCAGTTACGCGACCATCCGCGCGCCGATGGCCGGCCGGGTCGGCGCCATCGCCGTGTATCCGGGCAGCCTGGTGCAACTGGCGACCTCGCTCGCCACCATCACCCAGCTCGATCCGATCAATGTCGCCTTCACGCTGCCGGAGGCCAACCTGGCGGCGCTGCTGGCGGCGCACAACGCCGGCGCGGTGCCGGTCAAGGTCGCCTCGTCCGAGGCCGGCGCGCAGGCCGAAGGAAAGCTCAGCTTCATCGACAACACCGTCGATCCGAGCGCCGGCACGATCCGCCTGAAGGCGCAGTTCAGCAATCGCGACAAGCAACTCTGGCCCGGCCAGTACGTGAGCGCCAGCCTGACCGTGCAGACACTGAAGGACGCGCTGGTGATTCCGCAAAACGCCATCATCAGCAGCGGCGCGGCGACCTTCGTTTATACGATGGAAGCGGACCAGACCGTGAAGGCGCGCAACGTCGTGCGCCTGTACGCGTTCGGCGCGCAGGCGGTGGTGTCGGGCCTGAACGGCGATGAGAAAGTGGTGGTGGAGGGCAAGCAGAACCTGCGCGCCGGCTCGCGCGTGAAGCTGGCTGAGTCTGCGACCACATCGCCAGCGCCCGGCCAGACCAAGAAGGCCAAGGCGCAATGAACCTGTCCGAACTGTGCATCCGGCGCCCCGTGATGGTGGTGCTGCTCTCGCTGAGCCTGATCCTGGCCGGCCTGCTCGCGTACGGGAAAATCCCGGTCGCCGCGCTGCCGAGCTACAACACCCCGGTCATCAACGTCAACGCCGATCTGCCCGGCGCCAGCCCGGACACGATGGCGTCCTCGGTCGCGCTGCCGCTGGAAAAGCAGTTCTCCACCATCGCCGGCCTGAACCTGATCACCTCGACCAGCACGCTCGGCGCGACCTCGCTCACGCTCGAATTCGACCCCAGCATCGACGTCAACGCCGCCGCCGTGGACGTGCAGGCGGCGCTGCTGCGCGCCCAGCGCCAACTGCCGCAGGAGATGACGGACCTGCCGTCCTACCGCAAGGTCAACCCGGCCGACGCGCCGGTGCTGTTCATCGCGATGACCTCGCCGTCCCTCAACCTGTCCGAACTGAACGACTACGCCGAGAACCTGATCGCGCCCACGCTCTCGACCCTGCCCGGCGTGGCGCAGGTGACGGTCAACGGCCAGAAGCGCTTCGCGGTGCGGGTGCGCGCCAAGGCCGAGCTGATGAACGCGCGCAACCTGACCTTCGACGAGCTGTCGACCGCGCTGCGCTCGGCCAACGCCAACTCGCCGCTCGGCATCCTCGACGGCCCGAGCCAGACCCTGACCATCCAGGGCAACGCCCAGTTGATGAACGCGGCCGAGTTCGCCGAGCTGATCATCGCCAGCCGCAACGGCCAGCCGGTGCGCCTGAAAGACGTCGCCAGCGTCGAGGACAGCTTCCAGTCGGTCAAGACGGCCGGCAGCTACAACGGCGAGCGCTCGATCGTGCTGCAGGTGCAGCGCCAGCCGAACGCCAACACGGTGCAGGTGGTCGACGGCGTGCGCGGCCTGCTGCCGCGCTTCCAGGCCCAGCTGCCCGGCTCGATCAAGATCAACCTGGTGAGCGACCGCTCGGTGTCGATCCGCGAGGCGCTGCACGACGTCAACCTGACCCTGGCGCTCACCGTCGCGCTGGTGGTGCTGGTGATCTTCCTGTTCCTGCGGCGCTTCGCGGCCACCTTCATCCCGGCCATCACGATGCCGATCTCGCTGCTCGGCGCGCTGGCCCTGCTGTACTGGCTGGGCTACAGCCTCGACAACGTCTCGCTGCTCGGCATCACGCTCGCCGTCGGGCTGGTGGTCGACGACGCCATCGTCGTGCTGGAGAACATCGTGCGCCATATCGAGCTGGGGCAAAAGCCGCTCGCGGCGGCCTTGACCGGCGCGCGCGAGATGGGTTTCACCATCGTCTCGATCTCGCTCTCGCTGGTGGCCGTGTTCATCCCGATCTTCTTCATGCCGGGCGTGATCGGCCTGCTGTTCCACGAATTCGCGGTCGTCGTCTCGCTCTCGATCCTGGTGTCGGCGCTCGTCTCGTTGACCCTGGTGCCGATGCTGGCGAGCCGCCTGCTGCCGGCCGATTCGCACGACGCGGCCGGCGAATCGAGCTTCATCGGGCGCCATTTCGAGGCCGGCTTCACGCGCCTGAAAAACGGCTACGTGCATCTGCTCGACAAGGCGCTGGCGCGCCGCGCGCTGGTGCTGGGGATCGCGCTGGCCACCTTCGCGCTGACGCTGCTGCTGTTCGTCACCATTCCGAAGGGCTTCTTCCCGGAGGAGGACCTGGGCCAGATCCGCGTCACCACCGAGGCCTCGGAGGACATCTCGTCGGCCGCGCTGCTGGAGTTGCATTCGCGCGTGGGCGCGGTGATCAAGGCCGATCCGAACGTGCAGGACGTGACGTCGTTCGTCTCGGGCGGCAATTCCGGGCGCATGTTCGTGGTGCTCAAGCCGCGCGGCCAGCGCGCCAAGCTGCCGGCCGTGCTCGACAGCCTGCGCAAAGCCGCGCGCGGCGTGCCCGGCATCGCCGTCTACTTCAGCCCGCTCCAGAACCTGCAACTGGGCGGGCGCCAGAGCAAGAGCCGCTACCAGTACACGCTGCAAAGCGTCAGCCCGGACGCGCTCAACGACTGGGCCGGCAAGTTCCTCGAGCAGTTGCGCGCCGACCCGGTCTTCCGCGACGTCACCAGCGACTCGCAAAACAAGGGCCTGCAAGCCTCGCTGAAAATCGATCGCGACAAGGCCAACCTGCTCGGCGTGCAGATCGGCGACGTGCGCGCCGCGCTGTACCTGGCCTTCGGCGAGCGCCAGGTGTCGACCATCTACTCGTCGGCGGCCAGCTATTTCGTGATCCTGGAGGCGGCGCCCGCCGACCGCCAGTTCGACGACGCGCTGACCCGCATTTCGGTGCGCGGCAAGGGCGGCCAGCTGGTGCAGCTGTCGAGCTTTGCCAGCGTCGAGCGCACCATCGGCCCGACCGCCGTCAACCACCAGGGCCAGCTGCAGGCGATCACGATCTCGTTCAATCTCGCGCCCGACGTGCCGCTCGGCGTGGCCACCGGCAAGATCGACAAGATGGGCGCGGCGATGAACCTGCCGGCCTCGATCATCACCAAGTACGGCGGCGACGCGGCCGTGTTCCAGGATTCGCAGTCGAGCCAGGTGATCCTGATCGTCGCCGCGCTGGCGGTGATCTACGTGCTGCTCGGCGTGCTGTACGAGAGCTTCATCCACCCGCTGACGATCCTGGCCGGCCTGCCGTCGGCGGCCGTCGGCGCGCTGCTGACCCTGCGCCTGTTCGGGCTGGACCTGACGATGATCGCCATCATCGGCATCCTGATGCTGATCGGCATCGTCAAGAAGAACGCCATCATGATGATCGACTTCGCCCTGCACGCGCAGCGCAAAGAGGGCATGACGCCGGCGGCGGCGATCCGCGAGGCCTGCATCCTGCGCTTCCGGCCCATCATGATGACCTCGGCGGCCGCGCTGATGGGCGCCTTGCCGATCGCGCTCGGCCTGGGCGCGGGCGCCGAACTGCGCCAGCCGCTCGGGCTGGCGGTGGTCGGCGGGCTGATTTTCTCGCAGGTGATTACACTGTTCATCACGCCGGTGATTTATCTGTTCCTCGATAAATACAGTGGCAGCGGGCCGATGACGGACGCCGAGCTAGTGTCCTGAGTTGCTAGTGTAGTGTTGCGCTCTTCTTGCGACATAAAAATGCGTCTTTTCCGCCGATACCGCGTCAAAAATCCTCGCAATACCTCGGTATTGCTGCGGTTTTTTCCTTGTCTCGGCGAAAAATCCGCTATTTTTATAAGTC
>JACMLV010000847.1 GCA_014379395.1 Burkholderiaceae bacterium | reverse complement strand
GTTCCGGCTGGGCGCCGCCGAACAGCGCGTCGCCGGCCAGCGGCGCCGCCGCGGCGTCGACGTTGGCGAGGAACATGCGGCGCTTGACGGTGCCCAGGAACTGGGTGCGGGCGACGATCTCCTGGCCCGGATAGCAGCCCTTTTTAAAGCTGACGCCGCCGATCAGTTCCAGGTTCGCCATCTGCGGCACGAACTGTTCGCGCGTGGCGGCGGTGATCCAGGGGATGCCGGCGCGGATGTCGAGCCAGTCCCAGCATGGCGCGCCGACCGGGCGCAGCGCGGCGCTCAGCTTGTCCCAATAGAATTCGGCGGCGGTGTGTTCGAGCACCAGCTCGAAGCGCCCGGCGTCGAGCCGGATCAGCACGCCGCCCGCCAGCTGGCGCACCTCGTGCGCTTTGGCGGGAACGGCGCCGAAGATGTCGGCCAGGAGCGCGGCGGCGGGCGCGCCGGCGATGCCGAAGCGGGCGTAGCGCTCGCCCACGTTCTCGCTCCTGGCCTTGGCGCGCAGCGTGTACATGGCGAGCCGGGCCTGGAACGCGGCCAGCATCTCGGCCGGCAGCTGCATCGCCACGCCGTCGGCCATCTTCCACAGCAGCATGGTGGCCAGCATGCGGCCCTTGGCGCTGCAATAGCCGGCGTACTGGCTGGCGTCCAGGCCGAGGCCGGCGACGTCGCTGCTGAACTGGCTGTGCAGGAAGCTGCTGGCCTCGGCGCCGCTGCACAGCAGCAAGCCGGTGTGCGACAGGTCGCAGCACACCGCCCCGTCCCGCGCCGCCGCCAGTTCGGCGCCGGTATCGCCGAAATGTCGCACCACGCCCTGCTCGATCGTGGCGCCGCGTTTGCTCAGGAAATTTTGCCAGTCGGCTCGCATCGGTTCAGCTCCTTGTGTCGGTTCAGCGTCGGTCGCGGCTCAGAGGCTGAGAGTTTTTCGGGCGTGACCGAGCAGCGCGCCAGAAGTTGGCCGATCTAGGCGCAAAGCACAGCCATAGCTCGGGCTATGGCGAGCATTTGCAACGACGAGCGGGAACCTTCTGGCGTGATGAGCGGGCATGATCGAAAGACTCTCAGCCTCTCAGGCCGGGCGCGCGGCGAGCAGCTTTTCCAGCAGCTCGACGTGCTCGGCTTCCTCCTCGACGAACTCGGCGGCCAAGACGCGCACCTCCGGGTTCTGCGTGGTGGCGGCCACCGCCGCGTACCAGGCGTGGCCGCGGCGTTCGCTCTCGAGCGCCAGCTCGAGCGCGCCGCGGGCGTCCATGAAGGCGTCCACGCCGGCCCAGGCCGCCGTCTCCGGCGAGGTGCCGTCGGGCCACTCGAAGTCCTCCGGCTTCATGGTCGGCACCTCGCGGTAGCCGCCGCGCTCGACCGCCTGCGCCAGGTGCTTGCGCGAGTAGTGCGCCATGCGGCCGAAGAACTCTTTGAGCTCGGCGTTGCCGTCGGTGCCCATGGCGGCGGCCAGCTCCTCGAAGCGGCGCGCGGCGTCGCGTTCGAGTTCGATGGCGTGCGCCAGGAATTTTTCAATGTTATTCATCGTCGCTTATCCGAACTTGAACAGGATGCCGTAGCCGCCGCGCGGATAATCCCACTCGACGTTGCGGTGCTCGTCGCAGATCACGCGGCAGGTGCCGCATTCGAGGCAGCCGTCGGTGGTCAGCTGGATCTGGCCGCCGCCCTCGACCGTGTAGCAGCCGGCCGGGCAGCACACCGTGCACTGGCGCGATTCGCAGGACGTCACGCACAGGTCCGGGTTCTTGATCTCGATGTGGGGGTGGCCGACATCGACCTTGTAGCGGTTCTGAAACAGCTTCTCTTCAACTTTAGCGGTGCTCATTCGAAAGCCCTCCACATTTTGTAAGCGTCGCCCATCAGGCCGAACAGCGAACGCTTCTGGGTGAAATCGCGCCGGATATGGCGTTCCTTGGTCTTCTTGTCGATGCCGTCGACCTTGAGCATGGTGTGCGCGGCGCGGTTCAGCAGTTCCGGATAGACGTTGATCAGGTGCGGGTTGCGGTGGAAGATGTTCGGCAGATGGCGGTACTTCTTCAAGTCCTTCATCACGAACGAGTCGTCCATCTTGCGCCGGTACAGGGCCAGGTTCTTCTTGCTGAACTCCTTCTGCTGCGAGGCCAGCTCGATCACCGTCTCGGCCGCCAGGCGCCCGCTCGTCATGGCCAGGTTCGAGCCCTCGCGGTGCACCGCGTTGACGAACATGCCGGAGTCGCCGACGATCATCCAGCCCTCGCCGAAGATCTGCGGCACGGCGTTGTAGCCGCCCTCGGGGATCAGGTGGGCCACGTATTCCTTCATCTCGCCGCCGGCCAGCAGCGGCGCGATCGACGGATGCTGCTTCATGTCTTCCAGCAGTTGGTTGGGCGAGATCTTTTGCTTTTTAAAATCCGACAGCATGCAGCCGACCCCGATGGTGACCGACTCGCGGTTGGTGTACAGGAAGCCGGTGCCGATCATGCCGCCGGTGATCTTGCCGACCATCTCGATGACGACCCCGGCCTCGCCGGCGACGTTGAAGCGCTGCTCGATGGTCTCCTGCGGCATGAAGTGGATCTCCTTGACCGCCAGCGCGACGTGCTCGGGCTTGATCTCGGGGTGGAAACCGGCCTTCTTGGCCAGGATCGAGTTGACGCCGTCGGCCAGCACCACGATGTCGGCGAACACGGCGCCGCCGATGCGGTCGGTCTGCACGCCGATCACGCGCTGGCCGTCCATCAACAGGTCGGTCACGGTGGTCTCGCAGATGATCAGCGCGCCGGCCTCCTGCACCTTGCCGGAGAACCATTTGTCGAACTGGGCGCGGATGATCGTGTAGCGGTTGTAGGGCGGCTTGTTGAACTCCTCCGAGCGGTACTGGCCGCCGATGTAGGACTCGTCGTCGAGCACCCACATGCGCTGCTCGATGATGTGGCGCTCGAGCGGGGCGTCGTCGCGGAAATCGGGGATGATCTTTTCCAGCGCGTCCGAGTACAGGATGGCGCCCTGCACGTTCTTCGAGCCGGGCGTCTCGCCGCGCTCGATCTGCAACACCTTCAGTCCGGCTTTCGCCATCGTGTATGCGGCCGCGTTGCCGGAGGGGCCGGCGCCGACGACGATTGCGTCGAATTTTTCAGTCATGATGCTTCTCCATTTTCAAATGACGCGGCGCTTTTAGGCGGCGATCTTGGCGGCCATCCGCTCGGAGGCGAACTGCTGCTTGAACGCCTCGGTCAGGGCCGGCAGGATCGTCATCGCGTTGCCGACGATGCCGTAGGTGGCGAAGTCGAAGATCGGCGCGTTGACGTCGGTGTTGATGGCGATGATGACGTCGGAGGCCTCCATCCCGACCCGGTGCTGGACCGCGCCGGAGATGCCGGCGGCGATGTAGAGCTTGGGCCGCACGGTCTTGCCGGACTGGCCGACCTGGCGGTCGAGTTCGACCCAGTCGGCCTGCACCACCGGGCGCGAGGCGCCCACTTCGGCGCCGAGCAGCTTGGCCAGGTCCCAGATCAGCTGGAAGTTCTCGGCCTTCTTCATGCCGCGCCCGCCGGCCACGATGATGTCGGAGAAGGCCAGTTGCGGCCGGTCCGAGCGCGCGTCCGGGATGTATTCGAGCACCTTGGTGATGATGTTGGTCTCGATCATGCCCAGCGTGGCCTCGACGATGCTGCCGCGGCGGCTGCTGTCGCGGTCCGGCATCGCCATCACGCGCGGCCGCACGGTCGCCATTTGCGGGCGGAAGTTGAGCGTGACGATGGTGCACAGCAGGCTGCCGCCGAAGGTCGGGCGCGAGGCCGCCATGCTGCGGTTTTCCATGTCGATGTTGAGTTCGGTGCAGTCGGCCGTCAGCCCGGTTTGCAGCGTGGTGGCGACGCTGCCGGCAAGGTCGCGGCCCTGGGTGGTGGCGCCCAGCAGCAGGATCTCCGGCTTGTACTCGTTGACCAGGTCGGTCAGGCCCTTGGTGAACGGCTGGTTGCGGTAGTTTTCCAGGATCGGGTCCTGCATCAGGAAGCAGCTGTCGGCGCCGTGGTAGAAGGCCTCTTCGCAGAATTTGCGGGCCGCGTCGCCGGGCGCGCCCAGCACCACGCCGGACAGGGTGACGCCGAGGCGGTCGGCCAGCTTGCGCCCCTCGCCCAGCAGTTCCCACGAGACGGTGTGCACCTCGCCCTGCTCGTGCTCGATGAACACCCACACGCCCTGGTAGGCCTTGAGGGCGTCGGTTAGCTCGTATTTGCCCTTGGCCGGCCTCTTGGCCGGCGCGCTTGGTTTTGCTTCACTCATGGCGACCCTCGCAGTTGGATTCGGTTGTGCTGATGTTGAAAGTCCGGTTGACGTTCATGCGGCGCTCTTGACCAGGTGCTCGCCCAGCTTGGCGTGCTGGGTGAACAGCTTGCCCACCAGTGTCATGGCCAGGTCGCGCGGCTCGGCGCTTTCGGTTTCGATGATGTCGGCGCGCACCGTGTTGTTGGTCGGCGCGAACACCTTGCTGACCAGCGTCGGCGAGCCCTTCAGGCCGATCTTGGTGACGTCCTCGATGCCGGCGGCGACGCGGTCCCAGATCTTCACCTGGTAGCGGGCGGCGCGGAACATGTTCTCCATGCTGGCGAAGCGCATCTCGTTGGTGCCCTCGAGCATCGTGATCAATGCCGGCAGCTTGGTGTGCAGCACCTGCACGCCGCCCTCGGCGCGGCGCTGGACCTGGATCTGGCGCGCGGTCAGGTCGAGCGACTCGACCTTCGACACATAGGTCAGCAGCTGCATGTCCATGCGCTTGGCGATGCCGGGGCCGACCTGGGCGGTGTCGCCGTCGATGGTCTGCTTGCCGGTGAACACCAGGTCCACTTGCAGGTCCTTCGAGATCTGCTCGATGGCGGCGGCCAGCGCGAACGAGGTGGCCAGCGTGTCGGCGCCGGCGAAGGCGCGGTCGGTGACGAGGATGGCGGCGTCGGCGCCGAAGGAGATGCACTTGCGCAGCGCCATCTCGGCCTGCGGCGGGCCCATGGTCAGCACCGTGACGCGGCCGCCGAACTGGTCTTTGAGTTTCAGCGCCTCTTCCAGCGAGAACAGGTCATACGGGTTGACGATGGCGGGCACGCCCTGGCGCATGATGGTGTTGGTGACCGGATGCACGCGGATTTGCGCGCTGTCCGGCACTTGCTTGATACAGACGACGATATGCATGAAGACCTCCGTGAAATGGGGCGCTGGGCCGGGTTATCGATTTTCTGGCAGCGTCATGCGCAAGGAATCGAGGGTGACGCTCTTGTGTTCGGCGTCCTGGAACACCTTGAAAACCTTTTCCTGGGCCGGCGTCGAGCGCACGAAGTCGCCATACGCGCGCGCCAGCAGCGTGCGCAGGTGCTTGAACATCTCCAGCTCGTCGAGCGCCTCCAGGCCCTGCTCGTGGCGCATGTACTGGTAGAAGCGCTTGAGGATGTGCAGGCGGTTCACGTTGAGCACCGCCGGTTCGTAGGGCAGGCCGAAAAAATCCAGGAACTCCTCCGCGTCGGAGAGCTTTGTCAGGCGCTGAACCAGGGTGTTCATTTCATACCTCCATGGGCTTTGAATGTGTCGTCGAAGGCTGTTTCTATGCAGTCGTCGCTGTCGCAGGTGCGGCATGTGTCGGGCGTGGCGTGGCTTTGACTGGCCATGCGCGCCAGGCGTTGTTCGAGTTCCGCGATGCGGTCGTGCAGGCAGCCGAGCGCCTTGCCGACCGGATCGGGCAGATGGTTCTGCTGGCCGGGCGGGTTGCGCTTGCGGCGGTCCTTCGGCTGCACCACGCGGCCGGGGATGCCGACCACGGTGGCGCCGGCCGGCACGTCGCCGATGACCACCGAGTTGGCCGCCACGCGGGCCCGGGCGCCGACCGTGACCGGGCCGAGAATGGTGGCGCCGGCGCCGACCACCACGCCGTCGGCCAGGCTCGGATGGCGCTTGCCCGGATTCCAGGTGGTGCCGCCCAGAGTGACGCCGTGGTACATGGTGACGTCGTCGCCGATCTCGGCGGTCTCGCCGATCACCACGCCGCAGCCGTGGTCGATGAAGAAGCGCCGGCCGATGCGCGCGCCGGGGTGGATGTCGATCTGGGTCCACATGCGCGCCAGGAAGCTGACCACCCGGGCCGGATAGCGCAGGCGGCGGCGCCACAGGGCGTGCGCCAGGCGGTGCGCCAGCAGCGCGTGCACGCCGGGATAGACGGTCAGCAGTTCGAGCAGGCTGCGCGCGGCCGGGTCGCGCCCGAACACGCAGGTGACGTCTTCGCGCAGGCGCGCCAGGCGGCCGGCGCGCGGTTGCGCGTTGGCTCCATTCGCGGGGCCGGCCAGCGTGGCGGCCAGGTTTTTTTCGCGCATCATGAGCGGCCCACTTTGCCCGTGCCGCTGGCGCGTTCGAGGTAGAACAGGGCCAGTTCCTCGGCGCCCGGGCTGTGCTTGGTGATCATGCTGTAGGTGCGGATCTGGTCGAGGATGCTGTGCGCCTCGCTGTCGGTGAGGATCATGCCGAGCTTGGCGTAGGCGTCCTTCACGCCGCGCGAGCCGGAATGCTTGCCCAGCACGGTGCTGTGGTGGCGCCCCAGTTCGAGCGGGCTGAAGCCCTCGTAGTTGGCCGGGTTCTTCAGCAGGCCGTCGACGTGGATGCCGGACTCGTGGGTGAAGACGGCGTCGCCGACGATGCTCTTGTTGTAGGCGACCGGCTTGCCCGAGGCCGTCGCCACCAGGCGCGAGATGGCCGGCAGGGTGCGGGTGTCGATGCCGGCGTCGATGTTGTGGATGTGGCGCAGCGCCATCGCCACCTCTTCCAGCGGCGCGTTGCCGGCGCGCTCGCCCAGGCCGTTGACGGTGGTGTTGGCGTGGGTCGCGCCGGCGCTGATGGCGGCCAGCGTGTTGGCGGTGGCCAGGCCGAGGTCGTTGTGCGCGTGGATTTCCAGTTCGATGTCGAGGTGGCGCGCCAGCAGCGCGACGCGGTCGTAGGTGGCGAACGGGTCGAGCAGGCCGAGCGTGTCGGCGAAGCGGAAGCGGCTGGCGCCGGCGCGCTGGGCGGTTTCGATCACGCGCAGCAGGAAGTCCATGTCGGCGCGCGAGGAATCCTCGCCGCCGACGCACACGTCCATGCCGAGGTCGAGCGCCTGCGGCACGAAGCGCTCGATCTGCGCCAGGATCCAGGCGCGGTCGCGGCGCAGCTTGTGTTCGATGTGGATGTCGGAGACCGGCATCGACAGGTTGACGATGTCGATGTCGCAGCGCGCCGCCGACAGGACGTCGGATTCGCACATGCGGCCCCAGGCCATCAGGCGGCTGCCGAGGCGCAGCCCGGCGATCGCCCGGATCACCTCGATTTCCTGCTCGCCCATGGCGGGGATGCCGATTTCCATCTCCGGCACGCCGATGTCGTGCAGGGCCTGCGCGATCGCGATTTTTTCGTCGGCCGTGAAGGCCACGCCGGCGGTTTGCTCACCGTCGCGCAAAGTCGTGTCGTTGATCGTGACCATGATGTGTGGATCCCGCTGCTGGTTCGTCGGAGTGCCCTTGCAGGGGTAGTAGCAAACGGTGTGCCAGTGCCGGATGGTGCGGAAATTTGCTTGATAATCAAGCGCTTGCGATTGATTCGCCGGGCGCTTGGCGCGTTCTTCGGCTGTGTCGCGTTTGTCGCGTTTGTCGCAATCGTGGCGTGTCGGAGGGAGGGAGGGTGAAGGGAGGGGGGCGAGGCGATCGGCGGTCGCGCCGCCGCCGCCGCGGCAGAACGGCTTGAGGTCAATTCGCGCCGTCGGGCGCGGCCATCTATTTGTCTTGCTGGGCGTGCTCTTCGCGCGCGGCGTGCTGGGCCTCGATCAGGTTCTCATCGGGCTGTTTTTGCTCGCTGCGGCTCGGCACCGGCGGAGCGGCGGGCGGCAGCGGCTGCGCCTTGCGCGAGCCGTAGGTCTGCGCGTAGGCCCAGGTGAATTCGGCGCCCATCAGGAAGATCTGCGCCGAGTAGTACACCCACACCAGCACCACCACCAGCGAACCGGCCGCGCCGAAGGCGGAGGTGACGCCGCTCTTGCCGATGTACAGGCCGATCAGGAATTTGCCGATGGTGAACAGCAGGGCCGTCACTGCGGCGCCGATCCAGACGTCGGCCCAGGCCACTTTCACGCGCGGCATGATCTTGTAGATCATCGCGAAGACGGTGGTGGTGAAGGCGAAGCTGAGCGCGAAGTTGAGCGCCTGCGCCGGCGCTTCCCAGTCGGCGAACAGCGGCCCCCACAGTTTTCCCAGCGCGGCCAGCGCGGCGCTCAAGACCAGCGACACCATCAGCAAAAAGCCGATGCCCATGATCATGCCGAACGAGAGCAGGCGCGCGCGCAGCAGGCTCCACAGGCCGCCCCGGTTGCGCTTGGGCGCGCGCCAGATGCGGTCGAGCGAATCCTGCAATTCGGCGAACACGGAGGTCGCGCCGATCAGCAGCAAGACCGCGCCGATGATGGTGGCGGTGACGCCCTGGGCCGGCTTGTTGACGCTCTCGAGCAGGCCCTGCACGGCCTCGGCGCCCTGGCGGCCCATCAGGTCCTGCAACTGGCCGACGATCTCGCCGCGCGCGGCCTCGACGCCGAAGATCAGGCCGGCGATCGAGATGACGATCAGCAGCAGCGGCGCGATCGAGAACATCGTGTAGTAGGCCAGCGCCGCGCCCATGCTGGGGGCGTAGTCGTCGCTCCAGGACGAGGCCGCCGCTTTGATCAGAATCCAGATGTCTTTCATGGTCATGGATGGCCCTTCGCCAAACTCGATAGGTTCCAGTCTACCGGGCGGCCGGCGCGCGTTCAGTGCGCCACCGCCCCGACCGCGCGGGCGCAGGCAAACGCATCGAACCATCAATTATTTTTCGGGTCGTATTCAATCAGGGGTGCTGTAGATCGAGGCCGCATCAGGTTTTGATGGGTTTGGCCGCGACCCGTTCGGACGTGTTTTCAACCTATAGGAGGCACAAATGTTAAACAGAATCGTGACCGTGGCCGCGCTTGCGGTGGGCGGCATGTTGTTGTCGAAGCAGTTGAAAAAAAACCGCAGCGCCAGCGGCGAATCGTCGACCGAGGCGTCGGTCATCGTCAACGTGCCGCTCAGCACGGCGTACAACCAATGGACGCAGTTCGAGCAGTTTCCGCAATTTATGGACAGCGTAGAGGAGGTGCGCCAGATCGACGACAAGCACCTGCACTGGCGCGCCAAGGTCGGCGGCGTGGAGAAGGAGTGGGACGCCGAGATCACCGAGCAGATTCCCGACGAGCGCATCGCCTGGCGCAGCACCAGCGGGGTGCGCAACGCGGGCTGCGTGACCTTCCATAAGATTTCCGATTCGAAGACGAAAATCATGCTGCAGATGGATTACGAGCCGGAGGGCGTCGCCGAGCAGGCCGGCGACGCGCTGGGCGCGGTGAAAATGACGGCGAAGGGCAATTTGCAGCGCTTCAAGAGCATGCTCGAAAGCCGGGGCAAGGAAAGCGG
>JACMLV010000846.1 GCA_014379395.1 Burkholderiaceae bacterium | reverse complement strand
GCCCTTGAAGCGCGTGTTGAGCGGGACGAGCACACCTCCCGCGCCTTGTAGGCCAAGCGCCGCGACGATCCACTCCCAGTAGTTCGGCGCCCAGATCGCGACGCGATCGCCGTGCGCGACGCCCGCTGCGACGAACGCGCGCGTCGCGCGCAGCGCCTCCTCCGCGAGCGTCGCGAAGGACATGCGGACGTCGCCGTCTTCGAGATGGTGGAGATGGCGCTCGGCGGCATCCAGCGCGCGCGCCGCTCGTCGCCGTACAGCAGCACGCGATGATCCTTTTCGCCCAGCATCTGCTCGATGCTGGCCCAGGGCAGCGTCACCACCAGGGTGCCGAGCTTGTAGTCCGGCGCGAAGCTGGCGCGCAGCGCCATGCTCAGCACCACCACCTGGCCCGGGCCGAACGGGTCGCCGTGCTTCTCGCTCAGGCGCAGCGCGGCGGACTCGTTGCGCCAGGCCGCCGGCAGGGCCGCGCCGGGCGGGACCGGCGTCGAGCCGGCCACCAGCTTGTCATTGGCGTCGAACGCATAGATCGCGCCGGCCAGGCCGTACTGCTGCTTCAGGCTGCCTAGGGTGCGCGCGACGCGCTTGTCGACGTCGCCCGAAATCATGTCGTTCATCACGTCGAGCTGCGACCAGGCGCGCAGATTGGTCGCCAGGCCCGACACCTTGCTCGACACCAGCTCGAGCTTCTGGCCGGCCATCTGGCGCAGCACCTGCACCTCCGACTGCGTCATCGAGGCGCGCACGCTGGTGAAGACGAACAGCGCGGTGAGCAGATAGGTCAGGCAAAAGATGGCGACGAAGGCGGCCGCCAGCTTGCGTCCGATCGAGCGCGCCAGCCAGGCCGTCATGGCACCCGCGCCAGCACTTTGACGTTGACCGGCGCGCTGCCGGCGCCGATGTAGCCGATCGCGCCCGGCACCTTCTGGACGAAGGCCAGCACGGCGGCGTCGGACTCCTGGATCAGCGGCGGCAGCTTGCCCTTGAAGTGCATCTGGTTCCAGTAGGCCGCCAGCGCGTTGGGCGCCTGGCGCAGCACCAGCTCCGAGAAGCGCGTGCGCACAGGGCTCGACGCCTCGCGGTTGACCGGCACGATCGGCAAGCCGCCCGGCCATTGCAGCTTCTTGATCAGGTAGATGCTGGCGAGCTCGTCATTGGAGACGCTGGCGAACGGCAGCCCCGGATGGCCGATCACGAGCAAATCCTCGGCCCGCGCCGGACCGCTGACGGCGAACACCCCGGCCAGCGCCAGGCAGCACAGGGCGCGCATCAGAACAGCACCGAGAAGGAGCCGAACACGCCGCTCTTGACGTCGAGCGCGGCGCCGCGGCTGTGGACGTATTCGAGCTTCCACACCAGCGCCGGGTCGGGCCGGTAGGCCAGGCCGAGCAAGCTGTTGGCCGATCCGCGCGCCGCGCCGCGGTCGGCGAAATGCTCGTGCCGGGCCAGCAGGGTGAGGCGGTCGCTGACGGCGTAGGCGCCGAGCAGGTAAGCGCCCCATTCGCGCTCGCGCAGGCGGGCCGGATTGCTGCCGCTCAGGCGCGCATAGGTCGCCTCCGTTTCCAGCTGGAGGTTGCCCAGCGTCTTGCTGGCGTTCAGCCCGAGCAGGGTCTGCGCCTCGTCGCCCCCGCGCACCCGCGCACGCTGCAACGAGACGCCGATTTTGTCGTTCAGGCCGATCGGCCAGCTGGCGTGCACCCCGCCGGCGTGCACGTATTCGCGCACCACCATTTGGGCCGGCTTCGGGATCAGCTCGCCATTCGGCTGCCAATACAGATACAGCTCGGGCAGATGCCCGTCCGGCGGCAGATAGTTCAGGCCCAGGCCGGAGGTGTAGCGGTTAAAGCCGCGATAGGTGGTCATCGGCTTGCTGACGTTCCACACCAGCGGCGCGGCATGGATCATGTTCCATTCGCCGACCGGGGTCAGCATCTTGCCGGCCCGAAAAGTGAAGCCGGCGCCGAGGTCGCTGTCGTTATACAAGCGCTCGACCACGAAGCGCGGACTGAGGTCGGCCAGCGGCCGCCGGCCCTGGCGCCACAGCGTGCCCTCGCTCAGCTCGACCTCGAAGAAGGGATTGAGGTACTGGCTGACGCGGCCGTTGACGAACAGGCTCAGGTCGTCGAGCATCAGCCGCGCCGGCGCCCCCCGCGCGGCGTCGGCCACCACGTTGGCGTAGCCGGCCACATTCACCGCGCCGGCCGTGTAGCCCTGCCCGAGTTGATAGTCGGCGCCGGCCGCGG